>CAIMBV010000287.1 GCA_903839355.1 uncultured Actinomycetes bacterium | reverse complement strand
TTCCGTTAATGACAACTCCCACAGATGAATATTCGCGAGTCCAATATTTGAGAGGTAATCGAGGGCGGTGGCCAGCCCTACCGCTTGTGCCATATTTGGCACGCCCGCTTCAAAACGCTTTGGCACAGGAGCCCAGGTTGACTCCGTCATTGTTACCGTCTCAATCATGGAGCCGCCATACAGAAAAGGTTCCATCTGATCGAGTAGTTCTAATCGTCCCCAAAGCACTCCGATGCCGGTTGGACCGAGGGCCTTGTGGCCCGAGAAGACAATGAAGTCAACGTCCAATGCTCGAACATCGACCACTTGATGCGGCACAGATTGACATCCATCAAGCACGACGACTGCTCCGACCGCGTGAGCTGCTACAACAATTGGTGCCAAATCTGGAACCGAACCCAATACATTGGATTGATGAGTGATTGCAACAACTTTGGTCTTAGGAGTGATGATCTGGTCTATGGCAGATAGATCAAGAGATCCATCTTCCCTCATCGAGAACCACTTCAGTGAGGCGCCTGTTCGCTTTGCCAACTGCTGCCACGGCAAGAGATTTGCATGGTGCTCCAGTTCAGAAACGACTATTTCATCACCTTCGCCAACATGTAAGGCCCCATTGCTTCGTTCGAAAGAGACGGCCAATAAATTTAAACTTTCGGTAGCGCTCTTGGTGAAGATAACCTCATCTGCGTCAACCCCTAAGAAGCCGGCAACTTTTAGGCGAGCACCTTCATATGCCTCGCTAGCACGTTCTGCTAAGAAGTAGCTTCCTCGATGAACTGCTGCGTTATTAGTCGCATAAAAATTGCGCTCTGCATCTAGAACCTGAATCGGTTTTTGGCTCGTTGCTCCGCTATCAAGAAAGACCAGGCGTTTGCCTCCACGCATGGGCTCTTGAAAGATGGGAAAGTCTCGCTTAATAGCGGCAACATCGAGTAAAGGTTCCATATTTATGCGGTGACGTACTCCGCATATCCATTCTCTTCCAACTTTGTAGCGAGTTCTGGTCCGCCCTCTTCAACGATGCGACCACCAGCAAAGACGTGAACAAAGTCTGGCTTGATGTAGCGCAAAATACGGGTGTAGTGAGTAATCAGCATGATTCCCAAGTTCTGATTCTCTTTAACTCGATTAACTCCCTCAGAAACAATTCGTAGAGCGTCGACATCTAAACCAGAATCTGTCTCATCAAGGATTGCGATCTTTGGCTTTAAGAGCTCCATCTGCAAGATTTCATGGCGCTTCTTCTCGCCGCCTGAAAATCCCTCGTTCACGTTGCGCTCGGCAAATGCGGGATCCATCGAGAGTGCAGACATCGCCTCTTTCACTTCACCGACCCAGGTTCTGACCTTGGGGGCTTCGCCGCGAACGGCAGTAACAGCTGTGCGAAGGAAATTTGATACAGACACTCCTGGCACTTCGACTGGGTATTGCATTGCCAAGAAGAGTCCAGCCTTTGCTCGCTCATCCACGGTCATCTCTAGTACATCTGCGCCATCCAGTGTGACTGAACCCGAAGTGATTGTGTACTTAGGGTGCCCAGCGATGGAGTAAGCCAGCGTTGATTTACCTGAACCGTTAGGACCCATGATCGCGTGGACCTCACCAGAGTTAATAGTTAAATCCACGCCACGAAGGATCTCTTTTGAGCCCTCTTCTGTGACGACCGAGACCCGTAATCCCTTGATCTCCAATGTGCTCATTTAGCTCTCCTTCGTCTTCGGTGTAATGGTGATTTCATTTCCAACTTTTTCAACAGCATAAGTTTCTAAGGCTTCGGTTGCTGGCAGCGTTAGTGCAGCACCGGTGCGCAGATCAAATTCAGCTCCATGGAGCCAACATTCAATGGCGAACCCTTTAACTTCACCTTCGGACAGTTCCGCATACGAGTGAGTGCAGATATTTGAGACCGCAAAAACTTCATCTCCAACACGCGTAACGCAGACTGGCTGACCCGCTACATCGACCTGAATCGGTTTGCCAGGCTGAAGTGCATCAAACTGAATCGTCGTCATATCTTTACCGTCGCAAGTTCATTATCGATTCGAGCCATAATTCGCTCCTCAACCTCATCTAGATTGAGTTTCGAGACGATCTCGGAGAAGAAACCGCGAATCACAAGACGGCGCGCCTCCTCGGATGGAATTCCGCGTGACATCAAATAAAAGAGTTGCTCATCATCGAAGCGACCAGTTGTACTTGCATGGCCGGCACCGACGATATCTCCGGTATCGATCTCTAGGTTAGGAACGGAATCAGCTCTCGCCCCATCAGAGAGAAGAAGGTTGCGATTGAGTTCATATGTATCCGTGCCCTGCGCTGCTGCCTTGATAAAGACATCACCGATCCAAACAGTTCGAGCAGAGTCGCCATTGAGAGCACCTTTGTAGTTGACCCTTGACTTAGCTCCAGGTACTCCATGCTCAACATGGACTCGGTGTTCTAGATGCTGTCCGTCTGTAGCAAAGTAGAGGCCAAATAGCTCCGCGCTAGATCCGGGGCCGGTGTACTCCACCGTGGGAAGAAGACGAACCAGAGAGCCACCTACGGTGACTACAAATGAGGTAAAGGTGGCATCTTTAGCGATGATGGCATGATGTCTCGCGACGTGAACCGCCTTTGATCCCCACTCTTGAAGGGTAATGAATCGCACGTTGGATCCAGCAGCGAGATTTAGCTCTATCTCTTCCGCAAAGATTCCATCACCAGAGTTAGAGATGACCAAGGTGGCATGACTGTTCACGCCAGCCTTGACCTGAACTCGGGAAATCTCTGGATTCATATCGAGAATGGTGCGCACTAGAAAGATTGGTAGCGCAACTTCGGCGTTGGTGGCGATAGTTACAACGAGGACCTTGGATACGCCTTCGCGAATTCGAGTTACTACCTGATCTTCGTTTGCAGAGAGAGGTGGGAATGCAAGCGCATCTTCAACTGTGATCGTTACGCCAGCAGGAATATCCGAAGGTTCTAGTGAGATTCGATCATGCAACTCCACAGATGGATCGTGGAGACCGCCGATCCGGTTGAGTGGCGTAAAACGCCATGGCTCTTCCCGACCGGTTGGAGTTAAATAATTTGTAGTTGTTGCTAGAGACATTAGCCAACAGCGCCTTCCATTTGAAGTTCGATAAGACGATTGAGTTCTAGGGCATATTCCATCGGCAACTCACGAGCAATCGGTTCGATGAATCCACGAACAATCATTGCCATGGCTTCATCTTCGGTTAATCCGCGTGACA
>CAIMBV010000286.1 GCA_903839355.1 uncultured Actinomycetes bacterium | reverse complement strand
CAGAGCTCGAGAGGTATGCGTCTATCTCGCACATAAGCTGCCAATAGACCAAGTTTCGGCTCTGGACCTGTGAAATCAATATCTTCAACGATGCGAACACCATGACCCAATCGTTCGGCACCACAAATTTGGATTGCTTGCCAGATCGATGCAGGGCCATAGGCTTCACCAGCGTGAATCGTGAAGTGGGCGTTCTCTGCTCGTAGATAATCGAAGGCAGATAGGTAATTCTTTGCTGGAAAGCCATCTTCCGGGCCGGCAATATCGAATCCGACCACATGTTGATCGCGGTATTTAACTACCTTACGAGCTACCTCATCGGACCAATCATTTTGGCGCAGCGCACATAAAATCTGTTCGACCCTGATTGAGAAACCTTCGGCCTTCGCATCCTGCATTCCTAATTGGAATCCTTCGGTGGTGGCCTCGATTACCTCGTCAAGGCTCATCCCTCCTTGAGTAAAGAGTTCTGGGGCTCCGCGCACCTCGGCATAAACAACTCCGTCGCGCGCTAGATCGAGGGCGGCCTCGCGAGCTACACGTACAACGGCGCTGTGGGTTTGCATGACAGCGATCGTGTGATCGAATGTCTCTAGATAACGCTCCAGCGATCCAGAGTTGCAAGCCTCGAAGAACCAGTCTCCTAACGCCTTAGCCTCGGAGAAGGGTAGTTTGGAATATCCAATCTCCTGCGCCAACTCAATGATTGTCTGGGGGCGTAGTCCGCCATCTAGATGGTCATGGAGAACCACCTTGGGAATTCTCTTGATTTGGTCTGGGGTTGGTTTTCTATCCAGCGTCATGTTTTTAAGTTTATCCCGTTATCTTTTCGAGGATCAGTGGAAGTCTTTCGACCTTTTCGCCGGTTGAGGAGATCCGAACGGCGCCTTCTAGCGCAGCCAGAGCGCGTTCAAAGCGTGGAGCCTCATCGGTATGTAAGGTGAAGAGTGGGGTACCGGCTTGGATCTGCTCACCGGGTTTGGCATGGATCTCAATGCCAGCACCCGCCTGCACCGCTTCACCCTGCCTAGAGCGACCTGCTCCCAGTCGCCAGGCGCTTATGCCTACCGCTAGAGCGTTCATCTCGATGATTTCACCGGACTCGGTGGCAGTTACAACGTGCTTTTCCTTGGCTACCGGTAGAGCGGCATCTGGATCCCCACCTTGCGCTGAGATCATCTGACGCCAACTGTCCATTGCTGCACCGTTCTTGAGGGCTTCGGCTGGATCCATGAGTGGAGTAATGCCTGCGGCATCGAGCATCTCTCGCGCCATAACAACCGTGAGTTCCACGATATCGGCAGGCCCGCCACCTGCTAAGACCTCGACCGATTCACGGACTTCTAGGGCATTTCCTGCGGTCAAACCTAGGGGAACATCCATGGCGGTGATTAGGGCGCGAGTATTTACACCTGCTCGGATTCCAAGTTCAACCATAGTCTGAGCCAGTTCACGGGCCTTTGCCGGATCGCTCATGAAGGCGCCACTTCCGGTCTTCACATCCAAAATGAGAGCAGAGGTGCCCTCGGCGATCTTCTTACTCATGATGCTCGAGGCAATAAGTGGAATTGCAGGGACTGTTCCGGTCACGTCGCGTAATGCGTACAACTTCTTATCTGCTGGTGCTAAACCAGCTCCCGCGGCACAGATAACCGCACCACAACTCTGCAAAACCTGGAGCATCTCTTCATTGCTGAGTGAGGCTCTCCACCCCGGGATTGATTCAAGCTTATCGAGCGTCCCACCTGTATGACCTAAACCTCGACCTGAGAGTTGGGGGACGGCGCCGCCACACGCTGCAACGAGAGGGGCAAGCGGGAGGGTAATTTTGTCACCTACACCGCCAGTTGAATGTTTATCGGCGGTCTTTCGAGTGAGGGCCGACCAATTCATGCGCTCGCCACTATTGATCATCGCAT
>CAIMBV010000285.1 GCA_903839355.1 uncultured Actinomycetes bacterium | reverse complement strand
GTGACTTTAACTGCCTGACCGCAGGTTGCGATAAAGAAGGCGGTTGTGAGCAGTAGCCACTCTTGAGGAAGAAAAGCGATGAGGGCGAGAAATGGGAATGGCGCGATCATCATTATTCGTATCCAACGATGTCGCCCAAAGTAATTGACGAAGAATGGCGTGATAAAGGAGCCAACACCAAAGCCAACACCAGCAACCGCGAGAGCGTAAGCAAAGCCTGCTAGACCGGCATCCGGATTGCTAGGTGGGTTAAAGGTATTTCTCTCCAGCAATAACCCCATCAATGTAAGTCCAGTTAAACCTCCTCGTTGAATCGCGGTAGAAAATATTCCACGTAAAGCATCAGGATGGTTTTGCAAAATACGTAAGCCTTCTTGCAGTTCGCGAATTCCCCGAACTTCAACTGGAATCTCATGATCAGCGGGCCCAATCTCCTTTCGAGATAGCCTCCGGGTGAAGAAGGAACTTGCGAGGTAACAGACCATCGCAATCAAAATTACTTTGGCATCACTCAGATCACTCTTTCCATGATGATCAAATAATTTCTTAATACCAATTCCGACTCCGCCTCCAATGACGACGCCGATACTTCCACCTGTAACCGCCAAGGCATTTGCGGAGATCAACTCATCTTTCTCGACGACCAGTGGCAGGCCAGCGGAGAGGCCAGCGAGAATCAATCGATTTATTCCAAATGCAATTAGTACCAAGAGGGTGAGTGGCACGCCGGTTGAGCCCGCTCTAATCAGCAGTGCAATGAAAGCAAGATCAACAGCTCGGATGAGATTCGAAAAGAGAACAATTCTCTGGCGAGAGAATCTATCTAGAAATATCCCAGCATAAGGACCGACAAGTGAGTAAGGCAGAAGTACGACGGCAAAGGCGGTGGCGGCGCTCACTGCATCGGGCTGACGTTCTGGAGAGAAGAGAACGAAGGATGCTAATGAGGATTGGAAGATTCCATCCCCCACTTGGCCGAGCCAACGTACTGTGAGGATGTGGGGCAACTTGCTCCCAGGATGAAATGGCCAATTTTTAGTCATCCCAACCTTTCTCATGCGCGCAAGCGTAGTTAGTTATAAAGGTTTATTCTTGGAAACTATGTTGGGCACCTTATGGAGTCGTCGTGATGCGATCGACTATTCACTTAAGCGTCGAGCTACGTTAATCGCGCTCTTCAAAGGCACGACCTCGGGGCTAGATGCCTGTGATGCTGATCCCTACCTCAAGAGCGCTGCTAAATATCATGGAGAGCGAGTAGAAAGACTCTGTCCTGTTTGCCGCAAAGCCGAGATGGTCGAATTGCGATATACCTTCGGCGATCAACTCGGTCAGTACTCAGGCCGCATTAAGACTTCCGCCGAGATTGAAGAGATGCAGAGCCAATACGGGGAATTTCGGGTGTATATCGTTGAGGTCTGCATGGGATGCGGTTGGCACCATCTGATCTACTCCTTCAAGTTGGGAGATGGTAAATACCGCAAACCCCCACGCAGGGTGCGAACTCTTGAGGATGAGGATTACGCCCGTAGCGCTGGGCGGTAACCTTTCCACATGGAAAAACCAACCCGCGAAAACCTGAGAACCTGGTTTATCCGCGGGGCGATCTTCACCATCGGCGGGGGATTTGTTATAGCGACCTACCTATTTTCCTACGCCTACTTCACCGTCAAGATTCCTGACCCCAATCAATATGTAAATAGTCAGGCCACAGTTATTGAGTATGCGGATGGGTCGGAGATTGGTCGAGTTGGAGCACAAGATCGCACCAGCGTGCAATTAGCAAGCATTCCGATCAATGTGCGACATGCAATATTGGCTGCCGAGGATCGCAATTTTTATAACGAGCACGCCTTTAGCCCAACCGGAATTTTGCGTGCTCTGTGGCATGACGTTCGCGGTGGCTCCTTGCAAGGTGGCTCAACCATCACGCAGCAATATGCCAAGACCGCCTTCTTATCTCCACAACAGAGTATTCAGCGAAAGATAAAAGAGATTGTCATTGCCGTTAAATTAGAGCAGCAACTCTCTAAAGATCAGATCCTTGAGGATTATCTCAACACCATTTATTTTGGACGTGGCGCTTATGGGGTGCAGACCGGTTCAGAAGTTTTCTTTGGTCGCACAGTAGATCAACTCAATGTCTCGCAAGCTGCAGTTTTAGCCAGCATTCTCAACGCACCTGGATATTACGATCCCGCTAACGGGCCGAGTTATTTAGCACGATTGCAGGCGCGCTGGAAGTATGTTCTTGATGGAATGGTGAAGGCTAAGTGGCTCACTCGCGCCGAAGAGGCAAAGCAAGTCTTCCCATTTATTCAGCCGAGAGTCGCTTCTGGTTCTCTAGCGGGTCCAAAGGGCTATGTAATCTCTTGGATTGAAAATCAGTTACAACAATTT
>CAIMBV010000284.1 GCA_903839355.1 uncultured Actinomycetes bacterium | reverse complement strand
TAAGCATTGCGAAGTCATATCCAAACCATGCCACATTCCAATGTTCGGCACGATAAGAGGTTGGTAGGGCATTTAGAATATAGATCATCCACGCAACCAAAGAGACGCTCGCAATAACTAAGAGCATGCTTTGAATTCGATGCCGTTGCATTACATCCCTCGCTTTAAAACTTGATTACACAAGTGATGCTAAGGGAAGGGGAACCCTTCTTGTATGCATGGTTAGGTGCCAGCACTCATTCCCAAAATTCTATTTGCCATAATATACCCCTAGGGGTATGCTCTTATAGTGATAGACCAATGGGGGTTTCAAAGTGGCTAGAATCATAATTCTTGGTGCGGGAGTAGCAGGTCATACCGCTGCTTTACATGCGAAGAGGATGCTGGGCAATGAGAACGAAATCATAGTTATCTCGCCGAACTCAAAGTACAACTGGATTCCATCAAATATTTGGGTTGGCGTTGGAAGGATGAGCGCTGAGCAAGTGACATTTCCCCTTAAACCTGTCTACGAGAAAAAAGGGATCATTTTTCATCAGGCCTTTGCTCAAGAAATTCATCCCGAAGGTGACTCGAAGACCAGGTCTGGCTATGTTCAAGTCACTTACACGGACCCATCTCACAACGCCGAAGTTGCAAAAATCGAATATGACTTCCTGGTAAACGCAACAGGTCCAAAGCTAAATTTTTCAGCAACACCTGGCCTAGGACCTGACGGCCACACAGTTTCGGTCTGTACTTATGACCATGCTGAACAGGCGGCGAAGGCATTAGCAAATGTCATTTCAGTAATGAAGTCGGGTAAGCGACAGGCTATTGTGGTTGGCGTAGGTCATGGAACTTGTACCTGCGAAGGGGCCGCATTTGAGTATGCCTTCAATGTCGAGCACGAAGTACGTTCGGCGGGTGTACGAGATTTGGCTGAAATCACTTACATTACTAACGAATATGAACTAGGTGATTTCGGAGTTGGTGGCCTGATTTTCTCTCAACAAGGGTTCCAAACTTCCTCAAAGATGTGGACGGAATCCCTCTTCCGCGAGCGAGGGATTCGAGCAATTCTCGGGGCACATGTTGAGAAGGTCGAACCTAATGAAATTCACTATGAACTTGTTGACGGTACCAAAGACATTCTTAAATTTGATTTTGCAATGCTACTTCCCCCCTTCCGAGGCGTTGATCTAAAAGCTATCAATAAAAATGGGGTAGATATTTCAGATCAAATTTTTGCATCATCAGGGTTCATGAAAGTTGATGCGGACTACTCAGGAAAACCGTATGAAGAGTGGACGGCATCAGATTGGCCGAAAACCTATCGAAATTCAATTTATCCAAATATATTTGCGGTTGGAATTGCTTTCGCACCTCCACATCAAATATCGAAACCACGTAAATCTCCCAACGGAACATTGATTGCACCATCACCTCCTCGCACCGGTATGCCGTCGGGAATTATGGGGAAAACGGCAATAATGAGCATTCGAGAACTCATAAAAAATGGAGCCAATGCGCATGTATCTTCGGCTTCAATGTCAGATATGGGTGCAGCATGCGTGGCATCGGCTGGCTCTGGTTTGCGGCGAGGATCAGCGGCTTCCATGACTATGTATCCCGTGGTTCCGGACCATATTAAGTATCCAAACACAGGAAGAAGTGAGGCTGAGACTTTTGGGGAAATTGGCCTAGCTGGTCACTGGATCAAACTTCTTCTACATTACTTGTTCATTTATAAAGCCAAAGGTCGCTTTGGTTGGTTCATGATTCCGGAATAGAGAGAAGAAATCAATGGAAAATCCAAACGAAGTTATTTCTCGGGCACCACTTCCAACTGAGAAAACTTTACGACAGCGCAAGAATATCCTTATTCAATTACGACGCTTTTTGGCTATTAATATAAAAATGATGAAGATGATACGAAAAGGTCATCATCCTATGGAGAAGAAGGGATAGTGACGCCTGTGGCTAAAAAAGACCCAACTCATGTTCTTCAAAATGAGGAAATAATTTCAGCAATATCAGCGCGAGTAAAGCGTGCGCAAGGCCAGCTCGGCGCCGTGGCTCGCATGCTAGAAGAGGGGCGCAACTGTGAAGAAATTGTTCACCAAATGTCCGCGGTCTCTAAAGCTGTAAACACGGCCGCGTTCACTTTGATATCGGCGAGCCTCGAAGAGTGCATTGTTGAGGGCCGCCGAGATCAAAAAGCGGTAACTGAAAAATTACTGAAGTTATTCCTGAGTTTGGCGTGAAAATGAAGAAAATCGTTGTAATTGGTGGTGTTGCTGGTGGCATGTCCTTTGCTGCGCGAATGCGCCGTCTTGATGAAAGTGCAGATATCACCGTTATCGAGAAGAGTGGTTTTGTCTCTTACGCGAACTGTGGATTGCCATATTACGTAGGCGGAGTCATCGAGAAGGAAGAATCTCTTCTCCTCCAGACCCCTGAAAGCTTGTGGAAGCGTTTTCGTCTAGACGTTCGCACCAAATCAGAAGTTCTCACCATTGATCGCGCCTCAAAGCAAGTAGAAATCCTCAATCATGTGGATGGCGATAAGTACTCGCTCTCCTACGACTATTTGGTGCTCAGTCCTGGTGCCTCCCCTATTCGACCTAATCTTCCAGGGATTGAACGGTCGCTATCACTTCGAAATGTCGAGGATGTGAAGAGGATTTTTGAAACTGTAATCAAGAAACCTTCCTCAGCCGTTGTGGTCGGAGGAGGCTTTATTGGCCTGGAGATGGTGGAGAACCTCGTACACCGTGGAATTAAAAGCGCAATTGTTGAAGCGGCAGATCAAGTTTTGATGCCGCTCGATCCGGAAATGGTAACTTTTGTTCATCATGAATTGATCTCACATGGTGTCGGTCTCCATCTTGGATCAGCACTTGCTTCGATAACCGATGATTCAGTAATTCTTGCAAATGGCGAGGAAATTTCCGCTGAACTTATCATTATGGCGATTGGCGTGCGTCCGGAAGTAACTATTGCAAAGGCGGCTGGCCTGGAAATCGGCGATCGTGGGGGAGTAAAAGTCGATGAATTCAATCGTACGAGCGATTCAGCTATCTATGCGGTTGGTGATGCTGTAGAGAAGATTGATTCGATTGATGGCCACGGTGCTCTTGTGCCGCTTGCAAATATTGCCAATCGCCATGGCCGAGTTATTGCCGACCGCATCGCTGGAAGAAAAGTTAGGCCGGTAGATGCTCAAGGAACGGCGATTGTTAAAGTATTCGACCTTACGGTCGCTACTTCTGGATGGAATGAGAAACGATTGAAGGTCGCTGGTCGGGATTTTCTAGCTATCCACAGCCATCCAGCTTCGCATGCAGGTTACTACCCTGGTGCGCAAGGGATGTCACTAAAGCTTTTGATTGATCCGGACACTCATCAAATACTTGGAGTGCAGGGAGTTGGCAAGGAAGGTGTGGACAAGCGAATTGATGTGATCGCCACTGCAATGCGTGGCAGTATCACGGCCCCCGAATTAGCAGATCTCGAACTTGCCTACGCGCCGCCATTTGGTTCAGCAAAAGATCCTGTCAATATGTTGGGGTATATCTCTGAAAATGTACTTGGCGGATTGACGCCTACAGTTCAATGGAGCCAGGTCGAAGAGAAGGTATCCCAGGGCTACTCAATCGTGGATGTTCGAACCACTGATGAAGTCGATCGTGGAACTTTGCCCGGAGCAATCAACATACCGATAGACGAAATCCGTGCACGCAAAAGCGAACTTCCGCTAGGAAAGATCCTCGTGACTTGTCAGGTCGGGCAGCGAGGGCACGCAGCAACACGGTTACTTCGTGAATTGGGATACGAGGCCGTCAATCTCGATGGCGGATATATGACTTGGAGTAATTCACCAGCAAACAACATAGAAAAGGTAGGAAAGTAGATATGTGTAGCAGAACTACATGCCGCAAGTGCGGTAAGGCATCATGGTCAGGTTGTGGGCAGCACGTTG
>CAIMBV010000283.1 GCA_903839355.1 uncultured Actinomycetes bacterium | reverse complement strand
CAACAGCAGCGGCAGCGCGGCGAACAAGAAGACGGCGAGTCAGGACGAGGAGCCCGAGCTGGTGGTGCGTGTGGAAAAAACGCTCAACACCGAGTCACATCAGCAGCGAGACGTGATCGATGAACGACCGGTAGAGGCCGAGGCAGCTGTGCAGGCTGAGTAGGAAGCGGCGCGCAAGAGGTAGTACAGGTAAGAAAAGAGTTGTAAGGGAGTGTAGAGAGCACCTGAGCAAGGACATGGAAGGCCGCAATAGGGCAAGGGAGATGGAGCGAGAAACGCGCGAAGCCGAGGCGAGGTAAATGCAGCAGCGGTTGCAAGAGTAGGCGCTCTTAGACCAAGCCATGCGCGAGCAAGAGCGAGTCCTTAAGGGGCACCTCCATTTGATGAACAGGTAACAAGTTGAGGGGAACTAAGAGAGGCTTCGATAGCAAAGAGCCGATGACTAGGCTCACGGGCAGCAACTTGTGAAGGAAGCGCACTAGGAGGATCAGAGACGTCGTGATATGGAAAAGGCAAAGCGTCAAGACTATGCAGCTTCCTTAAGAGCAGAGGTTGCATAGAGGGGAAAACTTAAAGAGCTTGACCAACTGGTTCAAGCACAGCATCAGGTTGAGACTTAGCAGCTGATGCAGATGAACGTGCGGCGGCAAGAGTACTTGGAGCAGTAATATAGAGATAAGTTCACAAAGTTTGACCAGGACATGCAGAGGAAGGCCGATTGGTTCCAGGCTAATGTGACAGGACCCAAGGAAGACTTAAAGAGGCTCGAAAGCTAGAGGCAGCGAATCCAGGTTGAAGCCACCAATCAAGAGCTGAGAGAAAGGGATAGACAGGCTAATGATCAAAGACGCCAAGCTCTGAAGTAGACCTATGAGTAAGTGAGGAGGCAAATCGAGGACAAAGAGCGATAAAGAGGGTTCCAAAGGGACTAATAAGCAGTAGAGAGAGATATATTCGGGCGAGTGGTCGCTTAGAATCATTAGGTTGCTTAAGCTCTAGAAGGTGAGAAGCGTTCCAAGCAGAACCTTTATAAAGAGCTTCTTGATACCTAGATCCAATATCAAAGGGAGCTGCAAGGCTACGGAAACATGACTGAGTTGGAGAAGAAGCTCAACAGGGTGAACCTTTAGGCATACAAGCACTATGATAAGAACGTATACGCCTTAGTGCCTGGTGTGAACAGCTCGCTTAGCTCGGAGATGGCAGCCAGTGCCAGCCTCAAGTATCCTCAAAAGAGGCGTCAGACTTTTGGCCTGGACCAGTCTCAGATAATAGGGTAGTAAGCACTTAATACCACACCTTTTATTCTTTAGAGCAGACAGCCCCATCGCGCGGGGACTTAGCCAGCAGAACTTACCCCGAGTGGATCTAGGCAGTCCTTACAAGTCAATGAACCAGTCAGTGATAGAGGGGGCCCTCCTAGCCTCCCCTTTGACCTACCAAACTCTAAATTCACGGGCGGCGGGCATGCAGGCCCATCCGCAGACCGTGGTATAGCAAAGCAGTCCCCTGAAATAGTCGGTGCTTAAGCAGGCGGGAAACAGTGTGTTGATGTGATGAAGTTTATATGCATATGTTAATATAAGGGTTGTGCCTTAGATGAGAATTAATCGCTTGCTATGGAGAGCTGCGAACAAAGGCCTGAGGCAAAATGTTGTGGGCCTTCGCCATTTGAGATCAGGATAGATAAAGCAGATCCTGTTCTTGGTAATGAAGGCCCTATTTAACTATTTATTTAAATAATTATAATTTAAATCAGCATGATGTAGTAGGATAAAACATGGGGTTTTGGGGTTTTGGGGT
>CAIMBV010000282.1 GCA_903839355.1 uncultured Actinomycetes bacterium | reverse complement strand
GCCCTTCAAGTCCGAGTGGTTTATTTGGATTTGAAAGTGCGGACGTAGCGCAGTTGGTAGCGCGGAACCTTGCCAAGGTTCAGGTCGCCGGTTCGAACCCGGTCGTCCGCTCTAGTGAGGCTTTAGTACGATTTGCGCGAAGTTACGCATAAAAATATGGTCGGATGGCCGAGAGGCGAGGCTCAGGACTGCAAATCCTGCTACACGGGTTCAAATCCCGTTCCGACCTCCATTTTATAAGTCGTTCACTACGATACTGACGGCACCCTCTGGCTGATCGTGATGCCCCACATTGACACAACCTCCAAATTCCACTGCTGCCAGGTCATCTGCAAAGTCTTACCCCACGTTGCAACAAGAGGTCCCTCCGGGGTGTAGCCGTCAACGACCACCCAGTGGTACGAGGAATCTGGCAAGGTAACGCCGGCAAAATTTTGTCCTTTTTTGAAATTCAACGATGCAATAACCGCTTTAATTCGGGTGTCATCGAGAGCGCTCATGAGATGTGCAGGGTCGGTATAGAAAGGCAATGCAATATTGAGATACGACCCACCGATTCCATGGCTCTGCCAAAAGTTGAAAACCTGCGTATCAGTTAATCCCTGACTATCCGTACCCCCTGCATCTACAAACTCAGTCTGAATTAATTCTGGATCAGGAACTGTACCTAGTGCAATCTCTTCCCAATCTGCCACCGCAGCAAATGTGCAATCCCCAATTCCTTGAGGTGCAACATTTCCATATGTTGGAAAGGTCAAATAACCTGGTCCGGGATTGCAGAAATTTACGTGGGTATTGCAAAGCAATGGTGAACCACTATTTTGAATTGCGGGCGACGATGATAGATAAGACCCGGTTTGATCGGTTGCCATGATTTCAAATTCTTGAGTTCCTGCTACACCACTCATTTCACACGACGTTTGTGTTGTTTCGCAGGTTGATGCATCGATAGAAGAAGTAACCGTGTATGAGATAACTCCTTGACCGTTCGGAGCGGCTGCGGGGCACCAATAGAGGCCATAACTAGCACTTGAAACATTAACAAGTGTGAGATTGATGCTTTCTTTACTGCTCCAACCGGGATGATCTCCTGAGGTTTCTCCACTTCCGGTACACGCCAAAACTGGATCGGATCCTGCAGGTAGAACTAAAGGCGAGACAGGGATATTGGCTTGTTGAGTACTTGTCGGAGCTACTCCTGCCGCAGTATTAAGTCGCGAAGATCGCCAATGCCAACTCTTGGCATTGCTGACACATTGAAAGAGAAGGTCTTTCTGAACAACGCTCTTGCTCCCCTTTTTACACGACTGTCCATTTTTGATGCCGGTGCTTGCGATTACCTGGACCTCAGTAACAAATTGGAGCATAATTGCCAATATGAAGACCAGAATTATGCCCTTAACAAACTTCTGAAGAGGCATATTCTGAGAGATCCGATCTGCTTGTGAGCACTAATACGCCGCGACGCGTAAGGAAACCGTAAGGTGAAGATTACCCCGCTTGGTATCAATTACCTAGATTATTTGTCGAAAGTGGCAAAGTGTGGCTCCTCGTTTTAGGTAATAAACCGTCCGTATAATTGATAAGTGAAGACCCTTGCTCTAGATATTGGAGCTACCAAGATTGCAATCGCAATACTTGATGAAGATCAGAATATTCAAGAACGTTTACAGCTACCTTCCAACATGCTCTCAAGCATTTGGCAAGAGTTGGAGCCCATCCTTAAGAGATTTGCTGTAGACCGAATTGGAATTGCGTCGGCTGGCCCCATCAATTTGAGTCGAGGGAGTATCTCCCCCGTCAATATTCCGCAATGGCGTGATTTCCCAATCGTGGATTTGATCGAAGATCTATTCCCAAGTAAACCGGTTGGGCTGTTAGGAGATGGCACTGCAGTTGCCTTGGCTGAGAACAAGTTGGGTGCAGGAATTGGCGTTGCAAATATGTTAGGAGTCGTTGTCTCAACCGGCATCGGTGGTGGCTTAGTCCTTAATGGGAAGGCTTTCCACGGTGAGACTGGAAATGCTGCTCTCTTCGGTCATCACTCGATTGGATTTAACTCGGGAATCGCCTGCGATTGTGGCCGCATTGGCTGCCTCGAGACATTTGCACGCGGACCCAAAATGGTGGAGTACGCCATTAATCAAGGGTGGTCCGGTGGAGCAGATTTCATTGCTCTCGCTCAATCGGCGCGAGAAGGCAATTCCATTGCTCTCGAAGCAATAGATAAAGGTTCACTTGCTCTTGCCGTAGGAATCACGAATGTTCTTAATATCGTCGACATCCACACGGTCGTAATCGGCGGAGGAGTCTCCTTTGCGGGACCAATTTATTGGGATCCATTCCTGAAGCACTTTGAAGCGGAGCGCTCCCATGCGGGTTTCTTGGATCACGTGGATGTTTACCCGGCAAAGCTCCAGGCAGATGCGGGTCTCATAGGTGCCTCACTCTTTGTTCGAGAGATGGCAGGTTAGACTCCCCCAATGTCCGAAATCGCTACTCGCCCTTGGGGGCGCTACGAAGTACTCGATGAGCAACTGGACCATAAAGTTAAACGGATTTGGGTACTACCAGGACAACAACTCTCATATCAACGGCACAAATTCCGTGCAGAGCATTGGTTCTTTATCGCAGGGCATGGACTTGCAATAGTTAATGGCCATGAGATCGGTGTTGCGACTGGTTCCACAGTGGATATCGCCATTGAACAATTGCACCGAATTAGAAATACCGGAACCGATGAACTGATATTTATCGAGGTTCAGACTGGAACCTACTTCGGAGAAGACGATATTGAGCGTGTCGAGGATGACTTCGGGAGAGTGTAAGATTCCCCATCTACCTGGACGATTGGCTCAGCGGTAGAGCACCACATTGACATTGTGGGGGTCACTGGTTCGATCCCAGTATCGTCCACCAAG
>CAIMBV010000281.1 GCA_903839355.1 uncultured Actinomycetes bacterium | reverse complement strand
TCGACTGACGGGATCACTTTTACGGGCTCGTATTTGAATGAACTAGTTGGCTCTATCGTGTAAAGACTGGAGCGGGTGACCGGGATCGAACCGGCATGGCCAGCTTGGAAGGCTGGGGCTCTACCATTGAGCTACACCCGCATTTTGTCCGTTGGGGAGGGTGCCTTTTAGGGGGCGCCCGCCTCGGGGTCCTGCGTACAGGGGGTAAGGCTATCGGCTCCGGTTAGGAGTTGTGAACTTCAACCCTTAGACTCCTCACTTACGCCGACGGGGCGTAGCGTAGTGGCTAGCGCGCCTGCTTTGGGAGCAGGAGACCGGGAGTTCGAATCTCCCCGCCCCGACCAGAAATCAGACCAAACTGTCGAAAGGGCCTTCGTGAAAAGCGCCGTAGAAAAACTCAGTGATACTCGCTCGAAATTAAACATTGAAGTTACTTTTGATGAACTCGCTCCGTACCTAGCTCAAGCTAGCAAGGCGATGTCAGAGAAGATCACTGTGCCTGGCTTCCGCAAGGGGAAGGTCCCAGCAGCACTTGTTGAGCAACGCGTTGGTCGGGCTGCAATTCTTGATGAGGCGATCAATCTCTCACTTGGTGATTTTTATACCGCTGCCAAGAAGGAACATGCCGTGGCTGCAATTGGGCGCCCTCAGGTAGACATCACAGAGTTGGTCGACAAAGAGAAGTTTTCTTTCACTGTGGAAGTTGATATCCGTCCAGATATCACCCTGCCTAATTTTTCTGAGATGACAGTGACTGTCGATGATGTTGTTGTCGGCGATGCTGAAGTTGATGAGCAAGTAGACGCACTTCGCGCTCGCTTCGGAACTCTTACAACTGTCGAGAAGTCTGTCGAGACTGGTGACTTTGTCACAATCGATCTCGTTGCATCTGCCGGTGGAAAGCCACTCGATGGTGGAACTGCAAACGATATTTCCTACGAAGTTGGCTCAAACTCAATGGTTGATGGACTTGATGATGCACTCATCGGTTTAGCAACAGGAGAAGGAAAGCGCTTTTCAACCGCTCTCGTTGGACTTCCTGAAGGCGAGCAAGGAGAGGTTGATGTAACTGTTAAGGCAGTTAAGCACCGCGATCTTCCACCGTTAGATGATGCATTTGCGAAGTTGGCTTCAGAGTTCGAAACTCTTGCTGAACTTAGGGATGATGTTCAAAAGCGCATCGAGCGAATCAAGCATCTTGAACAAGGTGCGGCCGCTCGTGACCAACTCGTTGAGACACTTGTCGAAACTATCAAGTTCCCATTGCCACAAACATTTATCGAAGAAGAAGTTAACAACCATCTCTCTGGTGAAAATCGTTTAGAGGATGAGGTTCACCGTGCCGAAGTAACTGAGCAGACCAACAAGCAGCTCACCTATGAAATCATTTTGGACACTATCGTCGCAGCTGAGAGCGTTTCAGTTAATGAAAATGAGTTGACTGAGTACTTGGTACGCCAAGCACAGCGCTACAGAATGACTCCAGATCAATTCATCCAAGAAGTTACGATGAATGGTCAGGTAGCCACCATGGTCTCTGAGGTCGCTCGCGCTAAGGCGCTTGCCTCTGTCTTGGGACGAGTCAAGGTTGTTACTAAGTCTGGCAAAGCTGTGGATTTGGAAGCTTTACGTCCACAACCAGCCGGTCCAGTTGACGAGGCTGAATAACACTTCTCTAAGAGCGAACAACCCCAGGCATAAAGTTGCCGAAATTGGGAAGCGTTAGACGCCAAAGATTGTTAGTGTCATTACAGGAGTAATCGCTGGGCTTTCAGCGTTGCTGTCAGGAGGAATAGTGGATCCAATCACCGCGCGTTCAGCGGCACAGTTTGCAGGTGGCTTAGACGATCAGGTCTACCAACGCTTACTTCGCGAACGAATCATTTTCATGGTGGGGCAAGTTGAGGACAATATGGCCAACGCCATCGCCGCTCAAATGTTGCTCCTCGCCGCTGAAGATCAAGAGAAAGACATTTACCTTTACATCAATTCACCCGGAGGCTCGGTCTCTGCAGGTATGGCGATTTATGACACCATGCAATACATCAAAAACGATGTAGCAACCGTGACTATGGGTCTTGCTGCCTCTATGGGCCAGTTCCTTCTCACAGCCGGAGCACCTGGCAAGCGCTATGCGCTTCCAAATGCTCGTGTGTTGATGCACCAACCTCTAGGTGGCATCGGGGGGACAGCAACCGAGATCAAGATTCAGGCTGATCAGATGAAATACACGAAGCGCAAGATGGCAGAACTTATTGCCTTTCACTCAGGTCAGACCGTTGAGAAGATCACTGAGGACTCTGATCGCGATCGTTGGTTTGATGCTGAAGAGGCAAAGAGC
>CAIMBV010000280.1 GCA_903839355.1 uncultured Actinomycetes bacterium | reverse complement strand
GTGAACCGAATGTGTGCGTTAAGCGACCACTTACTTGTGAGCCGATGAGAGCTCCACACGTACTGCCAAGAAGCACAAATCCCAACCCACCATCGCTCAATCCGAACTGGTGCTTAATTTCGGGAATTCGAGGGACCCACGCCATCGAGACAATTCCCATTAAAAAGAAGAGATGCCAGAGGGCATTTCGAGAATGGACCCCGTGGCGTGAACTCATTGTCCGATAGTAGGCAAATCCAACGTGACATGTTCACTTTTTGGACCGTGGATTATGCTGACTCCATGACTACTCACCGTTCTGAAATTTTCGCAATCTCCGATGAATATATCGACACCCTTGGCCGCATGAGCCCGATGAATGCCACGGCTCTTGGTATTCCAGGGTATGACCATCTGCTTGATGATTTCTCTGTTGCCTCAGAGACAAAGGCTGCAAACTATCGACGCGAGGTTTTGGCGCGCGTTCAGGCAATGGCTCCTATCGATGAAATTGATCGGATCGCGAAGGAAGTTTTAATCGAGCGCGTTGAAGCATCACTCAAATTATTTGATTCCAAAGAGGCCTTCATTACCTACGGACCAATCGCAAATCCAGTCGCTGGAATTCGTTCAATCTTCACGCTTATGAGTACCGAGGGTGACGAGGCTATTTCAAATATCACCTCACGCTTAAATGCTGTCGGAGCCGCTCTCGATTCATGGAAATCCACACTGGAGGAGATGAATGCACAAGGGCTGGGCACCTCTCGTCGCCAGGTTCTGGGAGTCGCTGATCAACTTAATACCCACGGTTCTGGTGGCTATGCAGGCATGGCTCGCTCCATCGATCCTGAGGGTAAGTACCCAGAATTACATCTGGCGGCACAGAACGCAGAGGCTTCTTGCTTAGCGATGTCAGCTTGGATGAAGGATGTTCACGCGCCTCGTTCGCTCAACGTTGATGGAGTTGGAGCAGAACGTTATGCGCCATGGGCACGTTATTTCACCGGAGCAGATTTAGATCTCCGCGCCACATACGACTGGGCTGTTGAGGATCTCAACCAAATCAACGCACGCATGTACAAAGCCGCGGAGAAATTGGGACTTGGTGGCAAGAGCCTCAAAGAGGTTGCAGAGATCTGTGAAGATTCGGAAAGTCATCGCATCGATGGTGAAGAAAACTTGCTGCAAGCGCTCAAAGATTTCACACAGCAGGCTATTGAGCGTTTAGATGGTGTCTACTTTGATATCGATCCTCGCATCAAGTTCTGCGATGCTCGAATTGCACCAGAGGGATCAGCTGCAGCGCCGTATTACATGCCACCGAGCGAAGATCTTTCACGTCCCGGAACAACGTGGTATCCAACGCTGGGTCATACTCGCTTTAACTTCTGGCATATAGCATCGACTTGGTATCACGAAGCGGTACCCGGCCATCACCTGCAATGCGCAACCGCGACGATCGAAAAGGATCGTTTGACTCGTTTCCAGCGGACCGAGGCTTGGATCAGTGGTTACGGCGAAGGCTGGGCGCTCTATGCCGAGCGCTTCATGGATGAATTAGGCGCTTTTGAAGATCCGGCCTTCGAGCTCGGATATCTTTCAGGTCAAGCAATGCGCGCAGCTCGCATCATCGTTGACATCGGAATGCACTGTGGCTATGAAGACTTTGACGGCAATGTCTGGAATGCGCAATCCGCATTTGATCTG
>CAIMBV010000279.1 GCA_903839355.1 uncultured Actinomycetes bacterium | reverse complement strand
CTCGTTCTCAAGATTGTTAAGAGGCTTTTGGACACCGGCGTCTCACTTCAAAATATTCGAACCGCGGTCGAACATCTACGTAGTCGTGGGGTAGCGGATCTTGAGAGTATGACTCTTATGAGCGATGGCGTCTCAATTTACGAGTGTGGAAGTCCTGATGAGATCATCGACCTGCTTCAAGGTGGACAAGGTGTCTTTGGAATTGCTATCAATCGCGTATGGAACGAGGTTGAGGGCTCACTTGCCAATCTGCAAGGCGAATCGGTTGAAGATGGGTCCATTGTCACATCCACTCAGGATGAGTTGGCGATGAGAAGAAAGCGCAAAGGCGCCTAAAACTCTTTATCCTTCCCCTAGGAAGATTTTTAAGATCCATAAGGGGGATAGGTGTCAATCCGCGAGAACTTTGTAGATCGCCATATTGGACCAGATCAGAGAGAAATTTCAGAGATGCTCGCCGAACTTGGCGAACCATCCCTTGATGCGCTAATTGAGAAAGTTGTTCCAGAGAACATTGTCATGAGGCAGAAGTTGGTTGATCTGCTTCCACATGGAATCTCAGAGGTCGCGACCATCGAACGACTGCGCGAATTTGCGGCTGATAACTCAGTGATGCGCTCGTATATCGGGACTGGATATTACGGAACGATCACACCTCCAGTTGTACTCAGAAACATTTTGGAAAATCCAGCTTGGTATACCGCCTACACGCCCTACCAACCGGAGATCAGCCAGGGACGCCTTGAAGCAATCTTCGCCTTTCAAACCGTCATCGGTGACCTCACCGGTCTACCGATTGCCAATGCTTCTATGCTCGATGAGGCCACAGCAGCTGCAGAGGCAATGACTCTGGCTCGTAGAGCATGGAACGGGAGCGATGAGGCGGCATTCTTCGTCGATATAAACCTTCATCCGCATATCAAGGCGGTCATTCACACACGTGCTAAGCCATTAAAGATTTCTATCATTGAAGGTAGTCAAAACACTTTGGTAGATATGAGCGAAGCGATATTCGGAGGAATTATTGCTCACGCTTCGACATATGGTGAGATCTACGATCTAGCACCAGCGGTTAAGGCAATTCACGATACCGGCGCCATTGCGATCGTTGCGTGTGATCTGCTTGCACTGACTCTGTATAAGTCACCTGGCGAATTTGGTGCGGATGTTGCAATTGGTTCTGCGCAGCGCTTCGGAGTACCCATGGGATTTGGCGGTCCGCACGCCGGCTTTATGGCTGTGCGTCAAGGACTCGAGCGTTCTATTCCAGGCCGCCTGGTAGGACAAAGTGTTGACGTTCATGGGAATCCAGCATTCCGACTCGCCTTGCAGACCCGCGAACAACACATTCGTCGCGACAAGGCAACATCAAATATTTGTACTGCTCAAGTTCTGCTTGCAGTAATGTCCGCCTTTTACTCCATGTGGCATGGGCCAGATGGTCTTAAGGCAATTGCAGAACGAGTAAGAAAGCAGACGCACTCTCTTCGCGAATCCCTTGCTGGAGCTGGAATCAAGGTGGCTGCGGGGGAGATCTTCGATACCGTCGTAATCAGTCAGGTAAATGCCGATGAGATCCTGGAAAAGGCTCGCGCTAAGGGAATTAATCTACGTAAAGTTTCGGCAGAGAGCGTTGGAATATCACTCGATGAAACGGTAACGAATAGAGATATTGCTGATCTTCTAG
>CAIMBV010000278.1 GCA_903839355.1 uncultured Actinomycetes bacterium | reverse complement strand
GGTGGCCCAACGGGTGTGGAAATGGCCGGAGCACTCGGAGAGTTGATTAAGGGTCCACTCCGCAACGATCAGGCTGAGGCGGCAGCAAATATCGATGTCTACCTCGTTGAGGCAGGTCCTCGAGTCCTCCCTATGTTTGATCAATCGCTTACCGACAAGGCTCAAAACGAACTCCAAAAACTCGGCGTAAATCTCATGCTGAAGACCGCGGTGAAATCTCTAGAGTCGGGACAGATTAATTTTGTCGATGGAACTTCCATGCGAGCGCATATCGTGGTCTGGGCTGCCGGAGTAACCAGCGCACCTGCCATCTATAACCTCAACGTCCCAACAGAGGGTTTCAGACTTAAGACCGATCAGACTCTGCAGATCTCCAACTACCCATATGTGTGGGCGGTAGGAGACTGCGCAGGTGCGCGCGGCGAAAATGGTCGCTTCCTGCCACAGGTTGCTCCTGTTGCAATGCAACAAGGTCGCTTCGTTGCAGAGCAGATCAAGCGAGTTGCAAAGGGCCAACCTCTTAAAGAGTTTGTCTACAAAGATAAAGGTTCCATGGCCACCATTGGCCGCCACAAGGCGATCATTCAGGTGAAGAAGTTGAAGATCAGCGGTCCCATTGCTTGGTTTGGCTGGCTCTTCCTGCACCTCTTCTACTTAATGGGTGGACGCAATCGGATCGGCACCATCGCCGATTGGAGCTGGAACTACCTGACCTTCGATCGCGGCAATCGCCACATCATGGATTCCCTCTAAAGAGCGCTAACCCCTTACACAACAATGGCCTACATCAATCTGCGCGGTCACCAAACGTGGAGCGTTGAGTATCCAGCCGTAGGTGATCCTCTGCTTCTCCTTCACGGAGGCCTGAGCGCTACCGAAAACTTTGATCTCCACATTCTGCCTGCGGTGCAGGATCGTTTCTATGTCTATGGATACGACCGAACTGCCCATGGAAGAACGGGAATTCGTGAGGGCTTTTATCACTTTGATTTCCAACGCGATGAGGCGATCGCGTACATCGAGGATGTCATTGGCGGACCCACTCACCTACTCGGTCATAGCGATGGCGGAATTATCGCCCTCATGGTGGCGATTAAGAGACCAGATCTCGTGCTCTCGATTATCGCCACGGGCACGAATTACACCTGGGATGCCGGCCTGACCTTGGGTGGCGAAGTGATCATTACCGATGAGAATCGCGTCGAATTTGCCGAGCGTTCCCCAGATTCACCTGAAACACTTGATCGAATTATTCACAAGGCTTACGAGGTCTGGGAGAGCGAGCCCAACATGACTCTCGAAGAGCTGGGTACGATCACCTGTCCTGTACTTGTTGTTAATGGCGATGATGAACCATTTGACCCACACCACGGCGTTGATCTCTTCCAGGCCTTACCTAATGGGCGTCTGGCAATTATTCCCGGTTCACCGCACGCAACTCACAAGGTGAAGCCCCACCTACTTATTCCGATCATTCAAGATTTCTATAACCATCCTGAACCTCGTGGAGAATCAAATCCCTTCAGTGAAGTAACTGGGGACTAACTCTAAATTTTAAGGAACAAGAAGCGTTGGAAGACGCAGCAGGTTAAAGACGAGATCTGGATAAACACCCAAAACTAAGGTTGCGATAAAGCAGATTCCAATTCCTGCGCTCACCATAAATGAGGGTACGGCAACGGTCACCGTGTCATCGGTTGGCTCTTTGAAGAACATAATCAAAATAACTCTGAGATAGAAGAAGAGTGCAATCGCACTTGAGAGCACACCGACTACAACGATTGCAATATTTCCGCTGTCATATGCCGCGGTGAAGATAGAGAACTTTGCAATAAATCCTGCGGTCAGTGGAACTCCACCGAAGCTCAAGAGGAATAGCGAGAATGCGGTGGCAACAAGCGGCGACTTCTTGGCCAATCCTGCCCAGCGATTGAGGTCATTTACTTCACCGGTGGAGTCGCGAACTAAGGTCACAATTCCAAAGGCACCGATAGTGGCAAATCCGTAAGCGACTAAATAGAATAACATCGAGGTGAGGCCAATTTGGCTAAGTGCAATAACGCCAGATAACAAGAAGCCTGCATGCGTAATTGAAGAATATGCCAGGGTCCTTTTTACATCGCGTTGTGAAATCGCGGCAATTGCGCCGCCAGCCATCGTCACACTAGCTATTGCAACAAATACGGGACGCCAATCGCTTTGAATGGCGCCGAAAGCAACGACAAAGATTCGGAACATAGCTCCGAAAGCGGCGACCTTGGTGCAGGCAGCCATGAAACCAGTGACCGGGGTTGGTGCACCTTGATAGACATCAGGAGTCCATGAGTGGAATGGGACTGCTCCAACTTTAAAGAGTAGGCCGACTGATACAAAGATCAATCCAAGGAATAAGAAAATGTGATTGGCGCCAGGGGTTTGGGCTGCAGTTCTGATAGCCCCAAGGGAGAGGCTGCCCGAGAAGCCGTATAAGAACGCGCCGCCAAAGAGGAAGAAGGCTGAGGAGTAAGCGCCAAGTAAGAAATACTTGAGAGCCGCTTCTTGTGAGAGCAAGCGACGACGTCGTGCTAGACCGGTGATGATGTAGAGCGGAATGGAGAGAACCTCGAGTGCAACAAAGAGAGTGATCAGATCATGAGCGACCGGGAAGAGCAACATTCCAGAGATTGCAAAAAGGACGAGAGGATAAATCTCGGTCATTTGGACACCTGAAAGGGTTGCCTCTTTCTCTTCCGATGAACCTGGAAGCGCAGAAGCTTGCGGAGCAAAATGATCGTTTTGAGTGAAGAAGAGCAGTGCCACGAATGCAAGAACGAGAATCGTTCCCTGCAGGAAAGTACCAGCCGCATCTGTAGAAACAGAGTCGATTGCAGCGGTCTGGGAAACCGCAGCCCTGATAGAAATCACCCAACCAAAGGCGGTCGCAACGGTGAGAAGCGCAATAATTATTTGCAAGCGAGCCCGATATGCGCGGGCTACAAACCCTTCGACCAGTACGCCAAGGAGTGCTCCACCTAAAACGATGAGAATGGGTGCAAGTAAATTGTAATTAAGTGCGGGTGTACTAAGCATTATCTACCTGCCAATGGAGTTGGGTCACTGACGTGAACCTGTGACAAAACTTGGCTCGTCATAGGGTTGATCGTGTGAATCGCAGGCTTTGGATAGAACCCAAGCAGTACAAGAGCAACAATCACAGGAGCAATCGCTACCTTCTCACGTAGATTCAAATCTGGCGTATCTTCATTTCCCTCTTGCAGTGGGCCGTGGAGTGCGCGCTGCACCAGGATCAATACATAGAGCGCAGCCAGGATGATTCCGAGCGTTCCTACAACTGCTGCCGCTGGATAACGTGTGAAAGTACCCAGTAGGACGAGGAACTCACTTACGAAACTAGATAAGCCGGGAAGTGCCAGAGCAGAAAGTCCCGCGATGAAGAAGGACCATGCCATCACTGGAGTGATGCGTTGCAAGCCTCCAAAATCCGCGACCTGAGTGGACTTGCGACGTTCAATCATCCAACCACCAACGAGGAAGAGTGCGGCGGTCGAGAATCCATGGTTAACCATGTACAAGCTTGCACCAGTGATGCCTTGACTCGTAAGAGCGAAAATTCCGAGAACGATAAAACCGAAGTGCGAGATCGAGGTAAATGCGATCAACGAATTCAGGTCTTTCTGTCCAATGGCGAGAAATGCGCCGTAGATAATCGAGATAAGGGCCAACACAATGATGTACGGAGCGAAAGTCTTGGTTGCTTCGGGGAAGAGAGCGAGGCAGAAGCGGATCATTCCGTAGGTGCCGACCTTATCCAGCACTCCGAGGACGAGAATGGATGTTCCAGGGGTTGCAGAGCGAGCTGCTCCAGGAAGCCAGGTATGGAATGGGAAGAGTGGGGCCTTGATAGCAAAGGCGATAAAGAAACCTAAGAAGAGCCAATCTTGGGTGTTATGGCTGATCTTTAAATGTGAAAGTTGAGTTACATCAAATGAGGCATGTCCCTGATGAACGGAGATGACAAAAATTCCGATAACTGCGGCGAGCATCAAAAGCCCACCAAAGAGGCTGTAGAGCAAGAACTTGAGAGCGGCGGCGCCGCGATCTCCGCGTCCAAAACCGCCGATTAAAAAATAGACCGGAACGAGCATCGCTTCGAAGATGACATAGAACAAGAAGACATCGGTAGCCGCAAAGACCGCCACCATAAATGTCTCGAGAACCAAGATCAAGATGTAGTAGGTCTTGACGCTCCAACGACCGTTCTCTGCTTCGTTCCACCCACCGACAACAACGATTGGTACCAACACCGTTGTAAGCAGAATGAGTACTAGTGCCAATCCATCGATTCCGACGGCGTAATTGATGTTGAAAACCTTAAACCAAGAGTGAGAGGAGACGAGTTGAAATCCTTGGACCCCAAATTTGTATTTGGTCAACATCAAGAGCGAGCTAATCAAAGTAATGACTGAGGAGCCAAGCGCAATTAATTTGATGTTCTTGGTATTTTCACGTGGCGCAATAGCAAGAGCTAAGACACCAACCAACGGCAAGAGAATGGTGAGAGTTAGTAAGTTCATTGAGTGACCACCCAGAGAATAAGGGCACCTATGAAGACGCCTACAAACATAGTGAGTGCGTATGACCTCACGTATCCATTTTGAATCTTGCGTAATACATCAGAGATCTCGCTGATAACCCAACCGACGAGGCGCACTGCACCATCGATAACTCTGTTATCGGTAAGGACCAATCCCTCGGTAAGTGCGGCACCTGGCTTGACCAATACCGCATTGTTGAAGTCATCTTGATAAAGATCCTTGCGCGCAATCTTGGTAAAGATAGAGACCTTCTCTGGAGCGATCTCTGGAACGGTGCGGTATTTAGCGATCGCGATACCTGCGCCGATAACAACGACTAGGAGCGCAAGAAGTGAGACCACCAACGGCTTCATCAACTCTTTGCCGCCCACTGCATTCGAGGCATTAACGACCGGTTGCAACCACTTGACCAATGCGCTTCCAGCGCTCAATAGAAATCCTGATGCAACCGATCCGATAGCCAAAACAACCATCGGGCCCCACATCAATACTGAACTCTCGTG
>CAIMBV010000277.1 GCA_903839355.1 uncultured Actinomycetes bacterium | reverse complement strand
CTCATTTATCTTCGCCGGTCCTTCAGGTGTTGGTAAGACCGAGCTATCTCGCACCTTGGCAGCATTCCTCTTTGGCGATCAAGATGCATTAATCCAACTCGATATGTCTGAGTACTCCGAGAAGCACACCGCTTCACGCCTCTTCGGCGCACCTCCAGGATATGTTGGATATGACGAGGGTGGCCAGTTGACCGAGAAGGTTCGCCGTAAGCCATTCTCTGTAGTTCTCTTCGATGAGATTGAGAAGGCTCACCCAGATATCTTCAACTCACTTCTACAAGTGCTTGAAGATGGACGTCTAACAGATTCGCAAGGCCGTGTCGTTGACTTCAAGAACACCGTCATCATCATGACGACAAACTTGGGTACTCGCGATATCTCAAAGACCTTGGGACTTGGCTTCCACAACTCCGATGATGTCTTGGGCAACTACGAGCGTATGAAGGGCAAAGTTAGCGATGAGCTAAAGACCCACTTCCGTCCCGAATTCCTCAACCGTATTGATGACATTGTGGTCTTCCACCAGTTGTCAGAGGACGAGATCATTCAGATCGTAGATCTTATGATCGCAAACCTCGACGAACGCCTACGTGCAAAAGATATGGGCATTGAGCTCACATCTGCTGCAAAGGCTCTACTGGCAAAGCGTGGCTATGACCCAGTACTTGGGGCACGTCCATTGCGTCGCACCATCCAGCGCGAGATCGAAGATGTCTTGTCAGAGAAGATTCTCTTTGGCGATGTAAAGCCAGGAGAGATCACTCTGGTAGATGTTGCAACTGTTGATGAGAAGGAGACCTTCACATTTACAGGTGTAGTTAAGTCCACGATGCCAGATACGCCTGGCGATCTTGAGGCTGCTAGCTCTAGCTAACGTAACTAATTAGCAAGTCTGAAACTTTTGCCGGTGGTCTCAATGAGGCCATCGGCAATAAGTGTCTTAAGGGCCTTCTCAACCTGCGATTCATCGTGCCACAACTTATTAAGGGCAACTGCTGAAAGTTTTGAGTTCTCGCGAAGTGCTTGAACAATCGTGCCGCGACATTGACGATCTGTTCCGCTCCAAGCTTGCGACTTACGGATCAATTCTGATTTTGGATAACCGGCTTTGCGCCAGGCACATTGACGTTTCAAAGGGCAGAGATCACATGCTGGATTTTTTGAGGTGCAGACGAGCGCACCGAATTCCATGGTTGCTGCAGCCCATATCGCGCCATCTTGCGGAATCAACTTCTGACGAAGTTCACGCTCTATCGTTGAGATTGAGTTAGTGGGATGTTCTACTCCATCGAATAGACGCGCAAAGAACCTGCGGATATTTACATCCAAGACCAGAGTTGACTGACCATAAGCAAAGGCGGCAATCGCAGCGGCTGTGTACTCGCCAACTCCAGGGAGTGTTCGAAGATCTTCTACGCTCTTTGGCACCTTATTGTTGTATTCACGTGTGATGATCTGCGCGCTCTCGTGTAGGCGGATAGCTCTACGTGGATAACCTAACCGGCCCCAAGCTGTGATGACTTCAGACTTTCTAGCGTCAGCAAGTTTGGCGGGGGTTGGCCACACTTTTAGCCACTGGTTCCAGACCGGAAGAACACGATTGACCGGGGTCTGTTGCAACATGAATTCACTGACCATGACTCCCCATGGCGTGGTCTTGCGCCAAGGTAAATCTCGCTTGTTCTCGTCATACCAATCAAGCAGAACCTGCTGATTCACTAGTTAATTTTGACCTT
>CAIMBV010000276.1 GCA_903839355.1 uncultured Actinomycetes bacterium | reverse complement strand
TTCTTGATATCTCCAAGATGCCGGCTTTCTGGCGCATATAACGCAGGCTTAGCGGGAGTTGCGAGCAATAGCACCATTCGCGCTGCGGCGAAATTAAATTGACAGTTGCGGCAAGATTAGGTTTACACCAGGTCGATATATTCACTTGCCTAAGTCTCGAAGAAAGCTGCACAATTCCAATAGTTCTTTAGTTCGGAGAGCAGCTCGCCCGTTGGATACGGCAACAAACGGATCTACTGGATTGAAGTCCGTCCATTGAGCTGGAATGGAGTCAAGTCCACCATCCTTGTTTATGTAATAGACTCGATATTCGCCCCAGTTCTGGCGGTAGGTAACGAGCTCATACTTGTGATCTCGGAGGGGATGAAACGGATGCGTCACGGTAAATTCTCTGACCGCACCATCCTTATCGGGTGTATTTGACGACCTTAGCCAAGGGCAAGGTGGAGCGCGGCATCAGGTTTGTGCGGAGCTCATTCTGGCAAGCGCGGAAGTGGAAGGGTCTTGATGATTTAAACGAGCAGGCGCGCCAGTGGTGCTTGAGAGAGTCAGGAGATCGAAAGTGGGTTCAAGATGAGAAGCTCACTGTGCTGGAGGCATTTGAGCAAGAGAAGGCGCATATGGTTGCTGTGCCAGAGGCACCGTATGCGGTATATGACCGGGCAGAAGTGTCGATTGGCAAGCAACCATATGCACGTTTTGATGGCAACGATTACAGCACGCCTCCTGCTTACGTGAGGAAGGTTCTATCAATTTTTGCGACTCTTGAAAGGGTAAAAATCTGTGATGGGCTGAAGGAGATAGCCAACCACTCGCGGTCATTTAGCAAAGGTAAGCTAATCGAAGAGAAGGCTCATCTTGACGAACTGACTGACGAGAAGCGAGCTGCTCGGAAGCACCGGGCGATGGATCGATTGCAGATGGCAGCGCCATCGAGTACGGAGTTGCTTTGCCAGGCCGCGAAGAGAGGGCACAATTTGGGGCGACTGACGCAGGAGTTGACTGCATTGTTGGAGTTGTATGGTGCCCAGGAATTGGAGCGTGCAATTTGCGAGGCGGTTGCTGTGGGGGCGGTTCACGCATCGGCTGTTAAGCAGTCACTGGAGCGAAAGCGCAGTGAAAGAGGCGGAAGGGAGCCAGTAAAGCTTCATTTTGCCGGCAACAATCAGATCAATGAGTTGACGATCAAACCAAAGTCGCTGGCACCGTATGACAAATTATTCAATCGCGAGGAACAAAAGTAATGGAGAAAGACATACAGAAGCTGGCCGGGAAGCTTGGTTTTCGAGCTATTGAATCGAAGTGGAGTGAGTACGGTGACAAGCCCTGGTTGGCCGATTTACTAAAGGCCGAGGAAGAGGAGCGTGAGCGAAGGAGTCTTGAGGCGAGGCTAAAAGAAGCTCAAATTGGACAGTTTAAGCCGATGGTGGAGTTTGACTGGAGTTGGCCGGAGAAGATAGATCGGCAGCAAGTGGAGGATCTATTCTCGCTTAGCTTTCTGCTCCAGCAGGAAAATATCATTTTGGTGGCAACAAACGGCCTTGGCAAATCGATGATCGCGCAGAATTTAGTTTACAAGGCTGCAATGGCTGGTTACAGCGCGCGCTACGTCAAGGCCAGCAAGATGTTGGATGAGCTTTTGGAGTGTGAGAGTACAGCGGCTCGGCGTCGCCGAATGAGGAAATTATGCCGCGTGGCACTGTTGGCGATTGATGAAGTGGGTTACATGAGTTACGACAATCGTTATGCCGACCTGCTTTACGAAGTTATTTCTGAGCGGTATCAAAAGCGCTCGACGATTATCACAACGAACAAAGTGTTTACCGACTGGGGCGAGATATTCCCGAATGCCGCTTGCGTGGTGACGATGGTAGACCGACTCACTCACAAAGCCGAACTGATTAAACTCG
>CAIMBV010000275.1 GCA_903839355.1 uncultured Actinomycetes bacterium | reverse complement strand
GTTATCAACCAGCAGTTTGCCCAAGAGATCGCTGATTTGTTTGGCTGATCTCTCCCATGAACGCAGCCGCATCGCTCGCGAATTACATGATGGAATCGCGCAAGAGTTAGCGGCGATTGGATATGCCCTCGATGGCGAGATCGGAAGATCAGATACCTCGGCAGAATCTCGAGCTGGATTGCGAAAGATTCGAGAGCAAGTAACTGGATTGAACAAGAAGATACGAGATGAAATCTTCAGACTCCGCTCTATCCGAGATGATGTGCAGACCAATTTCTTGGCCGCCTTGGACGCAATTCCCGTTGACACTCATGTAACTGGCTCCTTACCTGACACCGAGAGAGGTTTGGAGCTTGGCAAGGTCTTAGTAGAACTGGCCAGAAATGCGATCGAGCACGGTCAAGCAACGATCGTCACCGTAGATATAACACAAAGTGAGATCCTGCTTGCAAATAATGGTCTGGCATCGGGACCGATCAAGGACGAGCGATTCGGACTTGTTGGAGTTGCTGAAAGACTTGATCTGATCGGGTGGAGTTTGAGTATCGAATCGGGTTTTGGTCGCGCTACCTTGAAAGAACTTGTTTAAATGTTGATTCTCATCGTTGATGATCATGAGTTGATCCGTGCGGGGCTAAAACAAGCCCTTCAAGCAGCGGGACACAACATCGTTGGCGAAGCGGCCTCGTTAGCAGAAGCGCGCGCTGAATTACTTTTCACCCAACCCGATCTCGTGCTCGTCGATGTGAATTTACCCGACGGCTCCGGGTTGGAGCTCATCACTCCACTGCTTCGCTGCATCGTTCTCACGTTAGGTGATGATCCGACATCCTTGCAGCAAGCGCATCGACGCGGGGCTGCTGCCTACGTTCTTAAGGGAGAGCCGGTTACACATCTGCTTACGATTATTGAGCAACTAGAGAACTCCACGTATCACTTTGCCGCGCCAGCGTTGCCACAAAATAGATTTGATCTCACCCAACGCGAACTCGATGTTATTCAGATTCTGCAGACGGGCTGGAGCGCGAAGGAGATGGCCTCTCATCTCTTTCTCTCCGAAGCGACAGTGAAGACTCACCTTGCCTCGATCTATCGCAAGCTGGGAGTGAAGAATCGAACTCAAGCGATTGTTGTTGCGCTAGCAAACCACTTAATAGCCGAATAAAACCTCGCGGAAACGCTCTCCCCAGATCTGCCAGCTCCAACGCTCCTCGGTCCAACTGCGACCAGCCGCTCCCATCTCCTTCAGGCGCGAAGGATTGTCCAGAAGTTCGATGATTGCCTCGGCAATTTTCTTTGAATCGGTTCCATCAACAATCTCACCTGTCTTGCCAGGGATAACCGCATCAGGAGCTCCACCGGATTCTCCGGCAAGTACTGCAATGCCACTCGCACTCGCCTCGAGGTAGACGATTCCTAGTCCTTCAACTTCGAGCCCAGCAAGTCTGGACCTAGAAGGCATGACAAATAGATCACCGAGACGAAAATACTCAGGAAGCTTGTCGTATTGGACTCGGCCAACAAATCGAACAAAATCAGATAGATCTTGCTCGCGTACTAGTTGATCTAACTTCTTTTTGCGGGGACCTACTCCTACAAAGAGCAGAACAACATCAGGATGAGTGAGCAAAACCTCTGGTAGTGCCTCGAGTAACTTATCTTGTCCTTTACGATGCACGAGTCTTCCCACTGAAATTAAAACTTGTTTGCCTTGAAGATTTAACTCTTTTACCAGGGCTTCGGATTTTGCACTTGGAGTGAAATGGTCTACCGAGATTCCAGGTGCAATCTGCACCATGTCACAACTCTTGTTAACAATAGGAGCCATCGCTTGGCGAGTGAACTCACCGAGATAGGTAAGAACCGAGATTGACCTTGTGGAGTGGGCAAAGATCTGACGAAATACCGGCAGCTTGGCCCACCAGACTTCATGTCCATGTGTGAGCGCAACTATCTGTTTGGCACCGGCGCGCTTAAGTAGTCGTGACATCCACGCTAAAGGCATCGCTGCGCAAAACCAGATTACCTCGGATTGATATTTCTGCATTACCTCTCGAACTCGTCGATTGACCCAGTATGTGGGAAGCAAGATAGAACTCTTGTCCCTAATAATGATCGCACCGGTCTTTGCAGTGAGCGCGCTATCGAATTCGGCGCTGCCCTCCTGCTTGGCGGTATAGATAACAATCTGACTGCCATCTAATTGGTCGAGCAGCCCCAAGATAAATGTTTCGATTCCGCCGGCACGAGGACCAAGATCATTGGTGACGAGAAGTACTTTCCGGGCGGACACCCCGCAAGGCTAGTGAGCCC
>CAIMBV010000274.1 GCA_903839355.1 uncultured Actinomycetes bacterium | reverse complement strand
GAAGGCTCGGTCATGTGAGTTCCGTCTGGGAACAAGATCACTGGGATAGAGCGTTGTCCACCGTTGATCTCAATAACCTTCTCTGAAGCAGTTTCATCTGCCTCTACATCGATGTAGTTGTACTCGACGTTGTGTGAATCTAGGTAAGCCTTTGAGCGACGGCAATCTCCGCACCAAGCAGCACCGTACATCGTGATTTGAGCAGCCATTTATTTACTCCTTCGTTGGTGTGAAAATTCTATTTCAAGTCGAGGAAGTGTTCGAGTCCAAATGTGAGACCCGGTGTTGCAACTACTTTGCGAATACCGAGAAGTACGCCTGGCATAAATCCCGTGCGGTCAATGGAATCGTGGCGAATAGTTAGAGTCTCACCGGTATCCCCTAATACAACTTCTTGGTGAGCGACAAGTCCGCGCAGGCGAACTGAATGGATAGGCACATCTCCAACTTTGGCGCCGCGGGCACCTTCCAAACCAGAAGAAGTGGCATCGGGCATCGCCTCTTTATTAACTGATTGACGGGCTTCGGTGATCAACTCTGCCGTGCGGGAGGCAGTTCCAGATGGGGCATCAGCCTTGTTAGGGTGATGAAGTTCAATGATCTCGACAGATTCGAAGTACTTTGATGCTTGAGCTGCAAACTGCATCATCAAGACTGCGCCGAGTCCGAAGTTAGGGGCGATGAGCGCTCCGACACCTGGATTGGCATCGAGCCAACCGACGACGGTTGCGAGTTTCTCGCTGTTAAAACCTGTGGTTCCAACCACGACGCTGATGCCATGGTTAATAGCAAAGTCGAGGTTATTCATCACCGAATCAGGGTGAGTGAAATCAACGACCACCTGAGCGCCGCTTGTAACTAATTGGTTGATGTCATCGCCAATATCGAGTGCCGATACGAGTTCTAGGTCAGTGGTTCCATTGATCGCGGCAACAGTCGTTGCGCCCATGCGACCCTTCGCACCAAGTACGCCAACTTTGATTGTCATGCGATCACCTTCTCAAATTTCGTTGCCGATTTAAACGGCCCCACAAGGGCAAGCGTAGAAGGTCGAGGCAGAATCGTGCTGGCAATTGCCTTAATTTCATCGGGAGTTACTTGGGCGATCTTGTTCAAGATCTCATCAAAGCTCATGATCTCGCCATAGACGAGTTCGCTCTTGCCGATACGCATCATGCGAGAGCCGGTGTCCTCTTGGCTCAAAACCAGAGAACCAGTAACAGCGCCCTTGGCGCGGACGATCTCTTCATCGGTGAGGCCATTTTGGGCGATATCAAATGAGATATCACGAATGATCTTGATGACTTCTTCGGTCTTGCTGGGCTGACATCCAGCGTAAAACGACATGGTGCCGGCGCCAGAAAATTGTTGGACGTATGAGTAGACCGAATATGCCAGGCCGCGCTTTTCACGGATCTCTTGGAATAAGCGAGAGGACATTCCGCCGCCCATTGCAGATGCCAGGATGCTAAGTGCAAAGCGGCGATCATCGCTGCGCTCTACACCTTGGATTCCAAGAAGAAGGTGAGATTGCTCAGTCTTGCGATCAATGATGCCAACCTTGCCGGTGCCACGAGCTTTGACGACTGGAGAGTGGCGAACATTTGGAGCGGCATCCGGAACATCAAGGAATCCATCGCGGCTCATCGCTTGTGCAATAAGTTTTACAACCTTCTTATGGCTGATATTTCCAGCGACCGCAATAACAATATCTTCAGGGCGATAGCGCTTCTTGTAGTAGTTAAAGACTGAGTTACGCGACATTCCTTTGATCGATTCTGGAGTTCCAAGAACGGAACGCCCAAGAGGAGTGTCGCCGTAATACGTCTCTAGGTATAAATCGTGAATCAAATCTGATGGATCGTCATCGCGCATCGACATTTCTTCAAGAACGACTGTGCGCTCGGCGTCAACATCGGAGGCGGTTACAAGAGATGCGGTGATGAGATCGGCAATCACATCAACGGCGAGAGGTAGATCGGTATCGATAACGCGGGCATAAAAACAGGTGTATTCCTTGCCGGTAAAGGCGTTCATCTCTCCACCAACTGCTTCGATAGAAGATG
>CAIMBV010000273.1 GCA_903839355.1 uncultured Actinomycetes bacterium | reverse complement strand
CTTCCTTCACGGTATCATTTAGCTGGTTTAGTTTTTTAATAGATGCATCGTAGCTTTAGTCATCGATGAAGTACTTCTAAACTACCATGTTATCCTCAGTGAGTGTGGCAGTTTTGCCAGTACAGATGTCTCTAATGTAACCAAGCTTTTCGCATGAGGCCATTTGCTTAACAAGTAGGTTGTCTTTCTTCATTTGGTCGACTGAGAAGGCCATAGCAAGGGACACTGCAAGCGGGAGTCCTTCAGGTACTGACACTATGATGACAGCGAGGGCAGTGGTGAATGTTCTCAGGAGCCGCTGAATAGTCTCTGACTCTAGGAGCCCCTTATCAGTAAGCATTATCTAGAAGCCTAAGAAGTTGAGCATAGCAAAGAAGATGATCCCTCCAGCGATATAAGACCATTTTTCAACGTAGGAGGCCAGGTTGCCGAGCCTCTTCTGAAGGGGTGTCTGTTCGTTATCATCTTCTAGGTCCTCAACTGGGTGCTCCTTGAACCATCTTGTGTGGTTACCCACCGCACAGACAACAGCTTTACCAGATCCAGTCTTGACTAGACTTTTGGTCAGTAGCATTGGGTCAGGGTTATCTAGGTGATGCTTCTCATCCAGGGAATGGGCCTTTACCTGGCAAGTGGTGGCAGGATCATACATGGACTCATCGCAAGTGATGTCCATACCATCAATGAGGATGCAGTCCGCAGGAATTCTCATACCGGCATTGACCAATATGACGTCTCCCACTACGATATCAGTGACCTTGCTCTGCTGGGAGAGGCCGTACTGGCCGCGAAGCACGGATACCTCCTCATTTAGGATCTCGTCATGGAGCTTCAAGTATTGCTTTTCCTTGCCCCAGTTGCAAAGAGATGTCAGTAGAGTGATAAACAGACAGGCCGCTATGATGGACACTCCCTCGTACCAAGCATGAGGCTCCTTATCGTTGAACCAGGCTACCACTATAGACACCAGTCCTGCGAAGAACATCACCTTCAGCGTGGTCTCTTGCAGCGACTCCCATAGGAGCTCGAGGTAGGACTTGAGTTTCGGGAGGAGCTTGGTGTTGGCTCCGAAGCTATATATCAGAAAAAAGGCATTAGAATTATAAAGAATTAATACAAAGTTCGACGGCGCGTGAGGTCCTTCAAGTCTCCAACGATGCCGGTCTATAGCAAACGAAGGGGGTTCATAAGAATTTGACAGCAGGGCGGCTTACCAAAGCTTCGGTGCCGAGACTCTTGAGCAAGCCTTCTGTGAGGCCGACCTTTTCCAGAATGATCAAACTTTCTCTTTTCTCTCCCTTGTTGTAGGGAACTTCGATGTGCTCCTTGCGGAAGAGTAGGCTATATGCGACCAAGTTATAATCTACCGGCGGCGAGTCGCGACCCTTCTGCGGGAAATCAGTGGCGTTACCTTAGTTCCTCAGGGCGAAGTTTGAAGACGTGAGAAGCTGAAAGTTCAGCTGGCTTGTTGTACTGCTGTATCAGGGGCATCTTGAGGTTCTGACCTTCCCTCTGCCGACTGCTTGTCATAATTCTGCTTTGAATCTTTTTCAATAATTTAAAGGTTATAAACTAATACTCATCGCATATTAAATAATGATGTCTCCCGCCCACTCTCACTCAAATTCTTACTTATATAACTAGTATACCAAAAGATATCGGGGTTTTGGGGTTTTGGGG
>CAIMBV010000272.1 GCA_903839355.1 uncultured Actinomycetes bacterium | reverse complement strand
TTGAACCGTAGTAATGAGCAGGTGCGAGGCTTTGATTGAAATCTCCTGCAACTATCAGAGTGTGCGGAAAGTCCCTTCGCAATCTTTTCCAGTCATTTTTTTGAATTGTTAAGTTCTCTGAATAAGTTTCGAATGAGCCCTTTACTTTGGCTCGAGGATCATTGTTCCAAGGGAGAACGGTTCCATAGACAAGTAGTTGACCGAAGGGCGAATTCTCAATCAACCCAGCAACGCATCTCGACTTATCAGTTACATAATCCTTAAGAGGCGTGATTGGCCACCGTGACCAAATCGAGCTCCATTTTTCACCGAAAGAAGAATCTCTATCTGGTTCTCCGGAGTGAATTCCAAAATACTCGGTTTGAGGTGCGAGATCCTGATGAGTTTCAGTAAGAAACCAAATATCACTTTCAATCTGAAAGCAAGCAGATTGGATTCGCGCGAATCGAGACTGACCAGGCAAAACTCTTTCTACATTCCAATTGGAAATCTTCAGTGGATTTACTGGAGGAAATTCATGCATTTCCGGGGTCGTAAAGTGAAAACCATTGAATTCAGTCGTCGGCTTATAGACGGTGTTCGCTCGAGAAGAAGCTCGACGCCAACGCATCAGTACTTCACAACCACCGAGTTGCTAAACCAGTCGTGATACCCACGACCCTCTTTGGTGAAAATGGCTGGGAAAACAAGACAGAGAAAGAGCGTTCTCTTGAAGGCCCGGAGGGCTGAAATCCGACCCCCAGTTGAGGCATCCACGACTCTTAGCCGGACGATCCGTTGACCTGCTGAGGAGCCCTGGAGGGCGGTCAGGATGCCGACTTCAAGGAAAAAGATGCCCAGCGGCAGGAATTGAGCTCCCCCAGCCAGATTTCGATGAAATAGGTGAGCAATCCCCAGGCACATGAACCAATCGAGAAGTAATGCCACGAATCGGCGGTTAAAGGCGGCTTGATCTAGCACGGCTGAAGGGTAACATTCACCCCATAACGAGGCCCGTCGATGTGCCTCGCACCCCCCTTTAACTATCCGGCCGGTTCAGGCTGAATTGGGAGAACAATGTTTAAAAATTCTGCTGAGATTTTCGCATTCATAAAAAAGGAAGATGTAAAGCTCATCGACATCCGCTTCACCGATCTTCCAGGAATCCAACAGCACTTCAACGTTCCAATAGAGTCCTTCGACGAGGCTGTCTTCACTGACGGTTTGATGTTCGACGGTTCATCCGTGCGTGGTTTCCAGGCAATTCATGAGTCAGATATGAAGTTGCTTCCTATTCCAAGCAGCGCGTTCATCGATCCTTTCCGCAAGGAGAAGACACTCGTTATTTTGTTCTCAGTTCACAATCCAATTGATGACACTCCTTACAGCCGCGACCCTCGTGGAGTTGTTGCGAAGGCAGTTGAGTACCTCAAGTCAACTGGTATTGCAGACACCGCTTTCTTTGCTCCAGAGGCAGAGTTCTACGTGTTTGACGAAGTTAACTTCTCTACCTCTCAGAACCAATCACACCACTTCATCGATTCGATCGAAGGCGCTTGGAACACTGGTAACGACATTGAGTCTGATGGCTCTGCCAACCGTGGTTACAAGACACGTTACAAGGGTGGATATTTCCCAGTATCCCCAACCGATCAACTCGCAGATATCCGCGACGAGATGGTTATGGAACTCGGTCGCGCTGGACTTTTGGTCGAGCGTTCGCACCACGAAGTTGGAACTGCAGGTCAGATGGAGATCAACTATCGCTTCTCTGACATCTTGCAGGCTGGCGATGATGTTCTGAAGTTCAAGTACATCATCAAGAACGTTGCTTGGAAGAATGGCAAGACTGCAACCTTTATGCCAAAGCCACTATTTGGCGATAACGGTTCCGGAATGCACGTTCACCAATCACTTTGGAAAGATGGCAAGCCATTGTTCTTCGGTGATGGATATGGCGATCTTTCAGATATGGCCCGTTGGTACATCGGCGGTCTTTTGAAGCACGCTCCAGCACTCCTTGCTTTCACTAACCCAACCGTTAACTCATACCACCGCTTGGTCCCTGGCTATGAAGCTCCAGTGAATCTCGTTTACTCAGCTCGTAACCGTTCTGCCTGTATCCGTATCCCAATCACAGGTAAGAATCCAAAGGCGAAGCGCATTGAGTTCCGTTGCCCAGATCCATCTTCAAACC
>CAIMBV010000271.1 GCA_903839355.1 uncultured Actinomycetes bacterium | reverse complement strand
TTTGCAGTCAAGATATCTTTATCAGATGCCTTCTCAATGGTGCGCTCAAAATAAACGCCAGGAGAACGAACGATCTGTGAAACAACAACGCGCTCTGTTCCGTTAATAACGAAAGTTCCGCGAGGTGTCATCAATGGGAAGTCGCCCATAAATACTGTTTGAGACTTAATTTCTCCGGTCTCATTGTTTGTGAATTCAGCGGTCACGAATAGTGGAGCGCTGTACGTCATGTCGCGGTCTTTGCACTCAGCGATGGTGTACTTCGCTGGCTCAAAGCGGTGATCACGGAAAGACAAACTCATCTTTCCTTGGAAATCTTCAATAGGTGAGATCTCCTCGAAGATTTCTTCGAGACCAGATTGCTTAGGGACTTCGCCTCGTCCGCTCTTCTCAGCCTCAGCAAGACGACCGCGCCACAAGTCGTTACCAAGTAACCAGTCAACGCTATCTAGTTGCAGCGAAAGTAGGTTTGGTACTTCAAGGGGTTCGCGGATCTTTGCGAAAGAGACTCGTGCGGGGGCAAATGATTTCGACTTCGCGGCCAATGTTCCTCCAGATGCGTGGGACTTGCGTGCAGGTCTATCGAGGGGTTACGGCCGCTATATGCCTAACCTCTAGATTGTGAAAATTTGCGAACGCTCAGGGTACCCAACCCTTCCCGTTCCTGTCCAATCCGTGCTATAAGCCCCCATTTAGGCCTCTTACCCTCAATTTAAGCTCATTTTTCAAATAAGCGCACATTGTTTGCACAATAATATTCGACTTTTACGCATATTTCCCTATATAGTTCCGAACATAAAGCGCACATTGTTTGCAAGGAGGCCCGCCATGTCGATTAGCATCAAGACAAAACTGGCTATGTCCATCTCCAGTTCGCAGTCGAATATCTTCTTGCGCTCTAGTTTCGATCGCTTTGGTTCACCCAGCCGCGTGACAAGGGCCATTCAAGAACTTATTAAAGAAGGCAAGTTAACGCGCCTTGGTTATGGGGTCTATGCAAAAACATACCCAAGTCCCATCTCCGGAAATCCAGTACCAAAAAAGCCCTTGGAATCTCTAGCTGAAGAAACTTTCAAAGCACTTGGCGTAGACGCGCAATTGGGAAATGCCAGATCCAGGTATGCGTCTGGAGTTACGACTCAGATTCCAATGGCGCTCGGGGTGTCAATAAAAAATTCGAGGATTCAAAGGAAACTCAAATTGGGAACTCGAGAAGTGATCTATGAAAAAGATCTCGCAGCAACAGGCTGATTTTATTGTCGCAGCAACTAACGAAGGCCTTACTAATTTCCCCCCCGCTGCCCTCGAAAAGGACATTCTCTTAACAGAAATACTAAGTTCATTAAGGAATGAAATTCACCAGGAGGAGCAATTACTGCGTCCCATATTTGGTGGTGGAACAAGTTTGATAAAAGCTAATCCGATAATTAGCCGAATGTCGGAAGATCTTGATTTTAAGATTGTAGAAGTCAATCAAGGGGACATCGCAAGAAACCAACTGAGATTGCTAAGGGAATCTTGCAAGCAGTTGTTCGAAGTCGATGGATTTTCGATTGTAAGTACAGATTCAAGAAACTCAACTCGCTACTTTAATTTCGACTTGGAATATGAAAGCAAATTCGAGGCAAGCACGAGTTTACGTCCCCATATTCAATTGGAATTCACAGTATCGAGGGTAATTGCGACTCCGCAAGATCGCATGATTCAAACATTGCTTTACCGAGATTCAAAAATAGAAAACCCATATCAATTTGAGTTTGCTTGCGTTGATTACACACAAACGGCCGCAGAGAAAATGGTTGGACTTCTTAAAAAAGTTGACGAGGTTCAATCCGGCGAAAATAATCGATTACTTAGGCATGTCTATGATTTACACCAACTGAAGAAATTTGGATTGAATAAAGCCGCTTTAAAGTCTGCAGTATTAAGTGCAATAGATGAAGATTATGAAAGATTTGGCGAGACTATTCCACAAGAACTAAGAAATAATCCGGTTGGCTTCCTGCTGAATTCGATTAAGGAACTATCTAAAGTTAATAATTTGGATTTCATCTACGATTCTTTCGTAGGCGATCTCGTCTCAGGGGAAAAGGTGCCATTAGATGAGGCACTCGAGAGCGTGATTTATCTCGTTTCGAATATATGACCGAACCCCCAGGAAAATTTCCAAGGGGTTCGGCGTATGAAGTAATCGTTACTTGACTGTGACGGTTGCGCCAGCGGCCTCGAGGGCTGCCTTTGCCTTGTCTACAGCTTCCTTTGAACCCTTTTCGATGAGGACAGCAGGAGTTGCATCTACAAGATCCTTCGCTTCCTTCAAGCCGAGGCTTGAATTGATTCCGCGAACTTCCTTGATAACTGCAATCTTCTGTGAACCAGCGTTCTCAAGAACGAGTGTGAACTCATCTTGAACTTCAGCAGCTGGTGCTGCTGCGCCGGCGCCACCTGCTGCTGCTACTGGAGCTGCTGCAGTTACATCGAATTCCTCTTCAAATGCCTTTACGAAATCTGAGAGCTCGACGAGGGTCAATTCCTTGAACTGTGCCAATAAATCAGCTTGTGACAACTTAGCCATGATTATTCCTTTTCTTATTCAGCTGGGGTCTCGGTTGCATCGGCAATGACCTCTGTCTCGGCAGTAACTGCCTCAACAACGGGAGCCTCAGCTTCAACGACTGGGGTTTCGACTGTCTCAACGACAGCTTCAACGGTGGCTTCAGCAACTAGTGCTTCAGCAATAACATCCGCCTCGGCAACTACTGCCTCAGCAACTGGAGCGGCAGCGGGAGCGCCTTCTTCCAGCTTGATGCGAAGTGCATCGATGGTACGTACGGCCTTAGCCAACGTGCCCTTCAAAGCACCAGCGAACTTAGCCAAGAGAACCTCACGGGACTCAAGGTCAGCAAGCTTCATGATCTCTGCAGTAGAGACTGACTTTCCTTCGAAGACGCCACCCTTGATAACAAGAAGTGGGTGCTCCTTCTGGAAGTTCTTAAGACTCTTTGCTGCATCGATTGGGTCACCCTTGATGAAAGCCACTGCAGATGGGCCAACGAGGAGATCATCAGAGAGATCTACTCCGGCATTCTTTGCAGCAATCTTGGTCAAGGTGTTCTTCACAACGGAATACTTAGTATCGGTACCAAGTGATCGGCGAAGTTCCTTCATCGAGGCCACGGTTAGACCGCGGTACTCAGTGAGGACAGTTGCGCTTGCGCTACGGAAATCTTCCGTAAGTTCAGCGACAGCTGTTTCTTTATCAGAACGAGCCATTAGCTCCCTTTCTACTCTTCACCACGCCAGGAAGGCTTTATAAAATAAAAAATCCCCGGCGCATAAGTGCGCACGAGGTCTCGTGTGTACCTATGCGGGCTCTCTTTCGAGAATTATTTCTAGTCGGCCTTTTTAGGGGCTAACCAGAGACCTGCAGTCTTTGGTGATGGACAAAGGGTAGGTCATCGATCCTTCACGGGTCAAACCCGCTCAGATTGATGCCTACCCTTTATTAATCTGGATTAGCGCTGGTGACTTTTAGCCGACTACTGGATAGAAGGTCCGCCCTCACGAGTCACGGTTGGATCAACTGGAATTCCAGGTCCCATCGTGGTCGAGATAACTGCCTTCTTGAGGAAGCGTCCCTTAGATGAGCTTGGTTTGGAACGAACAACCTCTTCGATCGCAGCTTGGTAGTTCTCTGCGAGTTGCTCGGCGGTGAATGAGACCTTGCCGATCAAGAAGTGGAGGTTGGCATTCTTATCAACGCGGAATTCAATCTTTCCACCCTTGATATCTGTAACAGCCTTAGCAACATCTGTTGTAACTGTTCCGGTCTTTGGGTTAGGCATCAAACCGCGAGGTCCGAGAACCTTTCCAAGGCGACCGACCTTACCCATCAATTCTGGTGTTGATACGACAGCGTCGTAATCCAGGCGACCCTTTGAAACTTCTTCAATCAATTCATCTGCGCCGACGATATCGGCACCAGCTGCGCGAGCTTCTTCAGCGCGCTCTCCACCAGCGAATACCAAGACGCGTGCGGTCTTACCGGTTCCGTGTGGCAAGTTAACTGTGGAACGAATTGCTTGATCAGCTTTCTTTGGATCCACGCCGAGAACAAGTGCAACCTCAACTGATGCGTCGTACTTGGTAACCGAAGTCTCCTTCGCAAGCTTGACTGCAGCCAATGGTGAGTACAAGTTCTTGGCATCAACCTTCGCTGCTGCCTCGAGATATTTCTTACTGCGCTTCATTTCTTCTCCTTATGTTTGTTGGAGTTGTGGTTTGACGGAGCAGCGAGCTCCTCCCACTTCCCAGTTTCAATAAATTAGTTGGAAACCGTAATTCCCATTGAGCGAGCTGTTCCTTCGATGATCAATGTGGCTGCATCAATGTCATTTGCATTGAGGTCTTCCATCTTGATCTTTGCGATCTCTTGAGCTTGAGCCTTCGTGATGTTTGCAACCTTGGTCTTGTGAGGAATTGCTGAGCCCTTTTCGACTCCGGCAGCCTTCAAGATCAAACGTGATGCAGGTGGTGTCTTTGTGATGAATGTGAAAGAACGATCCTCGTAGACAGTAATTT
>CAIMBV010000270.1 GCA_903839355.1 uncultured Actinomycetes bacterium | reverse complement strand
GCATTTCCCGTACGTGAATCGATACGCGTGAGTGCCTTCTCATATTCAAGGATTAACGCTTCGTGACTGGAGTAGAAATCAACCTTCTTAAAACTTTCTGGGTCAACGCCCGCTGATGTCATGAAATTTAAGGCGCGACCGATCTCATTGGCCATCTGTTCGTAACGTTGACCGAAGCGAGGATCGTTGGCAAAACCTTTGTTCCACTCGTGAACTTGGCGGAGATCAGCAAAACCACCTTGGGTAAAGGCACGGACCAGATTGAGGGTTGCCGCCGAGGTGTTGTAGACCTGAACCAAACGCTGTGGATTTGGCTGACGCGCCTCAGGCGTAAATTCGATGTCGTTAACGGCATCGCCGCGGTATGCCGGCAGAGTTACGCCGTCGCGGGTCTCGCTGTCGTTACTTCGTGGCTTGGCAAACTGACCTGCCATGCGACCAACTTTGATCACAGGTAGTGAAGATGCATATTGCAAAACCGCGGCCATCTGCAGAATTGTCTTGATTCGATTTCGGATTGAATCGGCCGTGGCTGATGCAAAGGTTTCGGCGCAATCTCCACCTTGTAACCAGAATGCTCTTCCAGCCTGTGCTTCAGCGACTTTAGCCTTGAGGTTGTCACACTCACCCGCAAAGACGAGAGGTGGCAACATCTTTAGTTCGGCTACAGCTTTAGCGACGGCTTCGCCATCGGCACCGCCTGGCCACTGCGGTTGTTGCGCCGCAACGAGGCCAGGGGTGAATAAGGTATCGAGAGTAGTCATGGAGTGAGCCTACGGAGATTAGAAGTCAACGTGACGACTAATTATCCGAAGAAGACCTCTGCTTCCGCGTAACGTGAAGGATCTACCAACTTGAGTTCGCCGGTTGCTGAAGCAAGTGGAACCATCTCAATGGATGTTCCATGCAACGCTGCCATGGTGCCCCAGTTGCCTTCATGTGCGGCTGTAATTGCAGCAAGTCCAAAGCGAGTTGATAAAACGCGATCAAAGGCGGTTGGAGAACCTCCGCGTTGAATATGTCCGAGCACAACTGTACGAGTCTCGTGGCCGGTCTTAGCCTCAATCTCTTGAGCAAGCCAATCGCCGATACCAGAGAGCTTTACGTGACCGAATGCATCTAAGGTCTGATCCTTAACCTGCATATCGCCATCTTGTGGAATCGCACCTTCTGCGACCACGATGATGGGAGCAAAACCATCCGCAAAGCGGGAGTTAACCCAAGCAGCGACCTTATCGGTTGAGAATTTAACTTCTGGGATCAAGACGGCTGCTGCGCCACCTGCGATACCTGCATGCAAAGCGATCCAACCAGCGTGGCGACCCATAACTTCTACAACGAGTGCGCGGTGGTGTGACTCAGCAGTTGTGTGCAGACGATCGATCGCCTCTACTGCAATATTTACCGAGGTATCAAATCCAAATGTGTAGTCGGTGTTGTTGAGGTCGTTATCGATTGTCTTTGGGACTCCGATGACCTTTACGCCGAGTGCATCGAGCTTTGTAGCAACGCCGAGAGTATCCTCGCCACCGATTGCGATAAGCGCATCAATGCCGAGCTTCTTTAAATTCTCTTGAATCTTCTCTACGCCGCCCTCGATCTTGAAAGGGTTGGTGCGTGATGAGCCGAGGATCGTTCCACCCTTTGGCAAGATGCCGCGAGTTGTGGCCAGATCAAGGGTTGTGGTGAGGCCTTCTAGCGGGCCCTTCCAGCCATCTCGGAAGCCGACGAAGTCGTATCCGTACTCTTTAATTCCCTTACGGACTACCGCACGAATAACGCCATTGAGGCCGGGGCAATCTCCGCCACCTGTAAGAACACCAAAACGCATCTCTAACTCCAGTACTTAGGCTTAAATCTTGATTTTCGGGAATTGGCTCCCGCTGTGGTCAACGCTGACTGGCTCAGTCTACCCTTGCGCCATGACCCTTATTGCAGGCGTGGACTCATCGACCCAATCGGTAAAAGTCGTGATTCGGGAGGCCGAGAGCGGCGCCCTGATACGGGAGGGTCGTGCCAGCCACCCCGACGGTACCGAGGTGGATCCAGAGCACTGGTGGCAGGGGCTGCAAAAGGCGATCTCTGAGGCCGGCGGTTTGGATGATGTGGCAGCAATATCTGTGGGCGGACAGCAACATGGGTTGGTTGCACTGGATAGCAAAGGGGCGGTCATCCGTCCAGCCCTCCTATGGAATGACACTCGCTCCGCAGATGCTGCCGAGGATCTCAACCGTGAGGTCGGTGGAGGCAAAGCCATGGCTGACGCAGTCGGTTCGGTCTTGGTCGCCTCATTTACTGCAAGCAAAGTCCGCTGGATGGCGGATCACGAACCCGAGTTAGCCGCTCGCGTCGCCGCTATCGCGCTTCCCCACGACTGGCTCTCGTGGAAATTGCAAGGCTCCCGGGATTTCTCGCACCTCTTCACAGATCGTAGCGATGCCTCTGGCACCGGTTACTTCGATCCAACCACTTCAACGTATCGCCGCGATATCTTGGCTCGCGCAATAAAGAGTGAGCGGGATATCTATCTTCCGCGCATCGTTGCCAGCAATGAATTCGGCGGAGCAACTCCCAGCGGTGTGCAGATCGGTGCTGGAGCCGGTGACAATGCCGGTGCTGCATTTGGAGTACAAGCAACAACTGGCGATGTGGTTGTTTCGCTGGGAACGAGCGGAACAGCATTTTCAGTATCTGCAACACCGACTCATGATGGATCTGGTGCAGTTGCGGGATTTGCCGATGTAACGGGAAATTATCTCCCGTTGGTCTGCACTCTTAATGCTGCGCGTATTCTTGATGCAGCAACACGCATACTAGGTGTGGACTTTGATCGACTATCAACACTCGCTCTCAGTGCCCCAGCTGGCGCGAATGGGCTAACACTGCTCCCTTATTTTGAAGGAGAGCGAACTCCTAACCGACCTGATGCAACGGGTATCTTTGCTGGAATGAATTTAACGAACTCCAATCCGGAGTCCATCGCGCGTGCAATGATCGAAGGGATGTTATCTGGATTGGCAGATGCGGTTGATGCTCTGTCACAACTTGGTGTCGCAATCAATCGAATTTTTCTAGTCGGGGGGGCCGCAAAAAATCCAGCCGTGGGTCAGATTGCATCGGCGCTCTTTGGACGCGAGGTGATCATTCCTCCTGCTGGAGAATACGTCGCAGATGGAGCCGCTCGACAAGCTGCATGGGCTTTATTGGGCCACGCCCCTCAATGGAATTTGGGTAGCGTCACTCACGTGCAAAGCGACCCTACTCCCCACGTTCTCGATAAATACCGCACCCTTCGCGACGCAACAGTGAATTGGTGATTGGTGAAGCGCACAAGTTGGATTTACTTCGTTTTAGTTAGCCTGCTCTGGGGCGTTCCGTACTTATTCATTCGAGTTGCGGTAGCTCCTGGTCAATTCACTCCCGCCTTCGTCGTTTTCTCACGAGTCGCAATCGGAGCAGCACTGCTAATTCCTTATGCGGTCAAACTCGGAGTTCTTAGACCCGCGCTTAAGCAATGGAGATGGATCGCCGCATATGCCCTCCTTGAAATGGTTGGTCCTTGGGGCTTGATCAGCCAAGGAGAGACCAAGGTAAATTCCGGTTTGGCCGCTCTGCTTATTGCCACGGTAGCTATCTGGGCCACGATTCTCAATGGTGCCCTCGGTGACAGAACCGTCTGGCACTCCACGCGCCTCATTGGGCTGGCGGTTGGATTCATAGGAATCTGCCTCGTCGTTGGAATAGAAAGTCTTAAAGGCAAGGTAAATGTCCTGGCGATCTTGATGTTGCTGCTGGCGGCGATCGGTTACGCCATCGCTCCGACCTTGGCACGACGAAAGATTCCCGAAATTGATGGAGCAGCCGTCAACGGCCTAGCAATGCTTATAACAACGATCATCTATGCACCATTTGCCATTGCAGATTGGCCGCACCATCACGTACGAATAAATTCGATTTACTCGCTGATCGCT
>CAIMBV010000269.1 GCA_903839355.1 uncultured Actinomycetes bacterium | reverse complement strand
CGTGGAGGGTGAAGTGGAAGATCTTTTCCACGGCCGGATTGAGCGGCGGGCTGCAGCCCAGTTGCTCGAAGACATCGATCTCCCCGCCTTTCACGTTACGCGGCAGCGAGAGCATCCAGAAGTGCAGGATTGTCAGATAGGCGAAGGTCGCGCCGAAACCAAAAGAGGGATCGCTTTGCCATGTGGCTATCCTTTCACAATGGAGTCGCGATGGAGATCTTGAAAAATTATCAAGTGCGGGGCGCTAACGGAACCGTCCGGCGCACGCGTTTCAATGGGCGGATCGTAGATTTCTGGGCTCCCGCTCAACCAACCCCATACCTATTAGTCACTCATGATGGGCAAAATATCTTTGATAAGAGAACATCTACGCGCAATCGCACGTGGGAGCTTGCCGGTACTGCCACCAAGGTGGCGCGCGAGTATGGGGTACCCGCCCCTGTCATCATTGCTGTCTTTCACTCTGGCAGTCCTCAAGATCCTTATGGGCGAGGAAAAGATCTTGCTCCACAAGATGTTTTCACTGATGGCGTTGAACCTGTCGTTAACCACTCTGGAATATGGCCAACACCCACCCCGGCTTATCCGCTGAGTGAGCTACGCGGAAATCAGTATCTTGACGAGATAGTTCATTCCATCATTCCTGGCGTCTGTACGTTTGTTGGTCACGATCTCGCTCCTGCACAAACAGCCCTCTTGGGCGCAAGCATGGGTGGCTTGGCATCTCTCTACGGAATGGCTCGCTATCCGGAAACCTTTAGGACCGCTCTCTCATTCTCACCGCATTGGACCGTTGGAAGAGAACCGCTCGTGGAGCGACTAATGGGTGCACTCCCTCCTGCTGGCCAGAACAAAATCTGGATGAGCCGTGGAACAAAATCGCACGATGCCAATTACGGACCCTTCCAAGAGTTAGCTAATAACTATGCAGTTGCTTCTGGTTATCAATATGGGCACGACCTGGCTACGCCGATATTCAATCGAACAACGCATAATGAGCGATCATGGAGTAGCTACGTCAATCAGGCGCTGCGATTTTGGCTCAACCAGAGTAATTGACCTTGTAAGTCAATATTTTGGAACTCGCTACATTTCCTAGGGCATCCTTAACTGTTGCAACCAGTTGCACAGTAGTGCCAGCTTTGTAATCCTGTGGATGAATATAGGTTCTGTACAACCCCCCGGTTACATCTGCACTCCCGAAAGTTCGGCGATCGGTGCTGCCAAGAGAACTCCAAGGCTTACCTGGCAGACGGATACTGAACGTGACGGTCTCAAAATCATTGCCGGGGACCGTTGCGCTTACGCCAAGCCAGCGAGGGGTATCGAAATCGAGCGCAGGCGGATTAAGGGTGATTGAAAGTTGCTTTTTGGTCAGGGCCGGGGTGAACGACTTATCAGCTTTTAGAACCACCCATGCTCTTGCAGGTAGCGTCATCGTCAGATTAGTTCCGGCTACCTTGAGGCCGATGGCAGAGCCACTCAGGGTGCTCCACGTTGGACTCTTGGTAGAAACAGGCGTGGTGAAGGTCGACTGCGCGTCGCTGTTATTAAATGCGACTAGGAACTCTTCTCCCCCGCCGTATCGACTCACAGCAAAGACAGACGAATCTCCATATCTCACTTGTTGAGTGCCAGAGCGAAGGGCAGGGTATTTTGCTGTCAGATTCTGCAGAGAGGTAATTACATCCTGCATCGGATTTTGGAGATCAAAGGCGCTTTGAGTTCCAATAGGTGAACCGCCAATTCTGTATTCGGTCTGCCAGTTGGTAACTTGGGTCGGAAACATATCTTGACGTGCTGCCTGGTCTCCGCCAGTACCGGTCATCCCCTTTTCGTCTCCGTAATAAAGAATTGGTCCACCTCGCAATAGAAAGAGCAGTGCATCGCTCAATTCGTCGCGTTGGAGCATTGCCTGGTCTCCAGCAAATTGATCAGCGTTGTAAATTACACTTCCGATTCGACCCATGTCGTGATTACCCATAAAGGTGGCAAGTCCATAAGCACTTGTATTCGCACTCGTATAGAAATCGTCGGTGTTGAAGAACTCGGCCAATTGCTGACCCGTTCCGCTATTCACTACATACTTAGATGCCACGGCTTGAAGTGGGAAATCAAGAACACTTGGAAGACCTTGCTCGGTCACATAAGTTGCAGTCGATGAGGGATCAGAAAAAGATACTTCGCCAAATATCGGAAATGTTGCATGACCGTTAGCGTGAGCTACTTTCAAGATTGCTGGGATAAATTTCTGCCAAAATGCAGCATTCACATATGGAGTTGTGTCGATGCGAAAACCGTCGACATTGAATTTGGTGATCCAACTCGACCACAGTGCGATCTCACCTTGTAGAACATCTGGTTTCTCAGTAAAGAGATCGTCGAGGCCATCAAAATCACCATCGAGAAATGTACTTCCATCGCTGAAATCTATATTTCCGCGGTTGTGGTAGTTGGTTAAATCATTTAAGAATGCTGGACTTTTGGCATTTGCTAATTCTGGCGCCACCTGTGGAACGTAGGGGAAGGAGTTTGCGACGCAGAGCTTTGGGAAGGTAGGCAAGCCCGCGTAATCCGCAGGATTAAATGGCTTTCCATCGCAGCTCTTATAAGGGGTCGAATCTGCGCTCACATAACTGTAATTTCCGCCTTGATACGTTATGACATCTGCAGTGTGGT
>CAIMBV010000268.1 GCA_903839355.1 uncultured Actinomycetes bacterium | reverse complement strand
TGTGATCAATGTGGGGGAGAGGGTTCTTCCACCTGGACCTATCCGAAAGCGCAAAGATCCCCAATCCTCGTGGTCCTTGCCACGCTTGAGAGTTCCAGAGTGCGGCATCCCAACGATCAGGCATCCAGAGGTGTGGCCCCGAGGTGGTGGCATCTACAAAGACGCGCCCTCTAAAACTACTTGGCTGGAAAGAGACGATCCCGGTTTCTCCATTGGCTGCCTGCCAGGCCAATACGTCCTTCTCGCTCGCCTCGGGATGGGTGGTTAGCCCATTAAGTCCCACAGGAAGTTTCACGGAATCCATCCCTGAAGAAACTGCAAAGACCTCAGATCGATCGACAGCTGAGTAGTAGAGCTGGCTTCCAGGTTTGGCGAGTCCAGAGATGCCGAGGTGAAATCCGAGGGCGGGATCGGCCAGAAATTCCACCTGATCACTCCGGATTCCTAAATGCTTGGCGAAGATCTCCTTCGACTCATTGAGCAATATGGCGGTCTGGCGGGAGCTCTGGTGGGGTTTTGCTGGATCTGCCCAACCTCGGTCAAAGGCATCATCTAAAAAGGCCCGGGCAGCGGGGTGGAGCGGCGATTCGCTCTGGAAATTGGTTGTGACTGAACCCACCCTAAGAACGCTACCCGCTATGGACACGCTTAGCGAGCGAGATGGTTATCCTTCTCCCATGCGTCGTAACCGCCGAATTCTCGGACTTTTAGCCCTTTCGACCAGCACCTTGCTGCTCACCTCCTGCTCAAACAAGAACATCTCTGGTCTTGGTTTCCCCAAGGGAGCTTCGAGCATTAACGACACCACTGGCTCACTCTGGTACTGGGCCTGGGTTGCTGCTGGAGTAGTCGGCGTCACGACTTTGATCCTTATTTTCTGGCCAATCGTTTTCCACCGCAAGAAGAACGAGGAATTTCCTAAGCAGACCCGTTACAACATTCCTGTTGAAGTCGCTTACACCTTGATTCCATTCCTGATCGTTGCCGTGCTCTTCGGATATACCGCACGTGATGAGTCTCGAATCACCAAGATCGATACACCTGCAACTGCACCGCACAATATTCACGTCAACGCGCAGCAGTGGTCATGGCAGTTCACTTATAACGATGCGCCATCCGCTCCAACTGTGACCGGTACTCCAGCACAACGACCAACCTTGGTACTTCCACTGGGCGAGAAAGTCCTTTTCACTATAACCTCTAGCGATGTTGATCATGGATTCTGGATCCCGGCGTACATGATTCAAATCGAAGCTCTGCCGCATATTGTTAATCATCTGGAGTTTGCTGCTGAGAAGTTGGGAACGTTCCCAGGACGTTGCAACATCCTCTGCGGACGAGATCACTCGCAGATGCTCTTCACCGTGAAAGTTGTTACCCCAGCTCAGTACACCGCTTACATCAACTCCCTTAAGGTGGCATAACGATGACAACCTTTGCAGAACCAACCGCACCTGCAACTTCCTATGGGGCAATTGAGCCAAAAGCGAAGTCAAAGGGTCGCCTCTTCGTAAAGTGGATTACCTCAACTGATCACAAGACGATCGGTTACATGTACCTGATCACTGCCTTCGGTTGGTTCATCATCGCTGGAATCTTGGCACTCATTCTGCGCGCAGAGTTGGCACGTCCTGGTCTGCAATTCTTGAGCACCGAGCAGTACAACCAAATCTTCACCATGCACGGAACTGTCATGTTGCTGATGTTTGCAACTCCACTCTTTGTGGGCTTTGCCAACGTGATCATGCCTCTGCAAATTGGCGCAGCCGACGTGGCTTTCCCACGCCTCAACATGCTCTCTTACTGGCTCTACCTTTTCGGTGGATTGATGGCATTCGGTGGATTCTTGAGCCCTGGGGGAGCGGCTTCATTTGGTTGGACCGCTTACGCACCTCTCGCTAACTCGCAGTACTCACCTGGAATCGGTGGAGACCTATGGGTTATTGGTCTTGCGATTACTGGTCTTGGAACCATCATGGGTGGAGTTAATTTCATTACAACCATCTTCACAATGCGTGCTCCTGGAATGACGATGTTCCGTATGTCGATCTTTACCTGGAACGTACTTCTCACTTCGATCTTGGTTCTCCTTGCCTTCCCACCTCTTGCAGCAGCCTTCTTGGGGCTTGAAAGTGATCGACTTTTTGGTTCGCATATCTTTGACTCTGCAAACGGCGGAGCGATGTTGTGGCAACACCTCTTCTGGTTCTTTGGACACCCAGAGGTTTACGTTCTAGCTCTTCCATTCTTCGGAATCGCATCTGAGATCCTTCCAGTCTTCAGCCGCAAGCCGATCTTTGGTTACAAAGGTCTCATCGCAGCAACAATTGGTATCGCAGCCCTCTCTGTATCAGTATGGGCTCACCACTTGTATGCAACCGGCCAAGTTCTCTTACCGTTCTTCTCTTTTATGACTTTCTTGATCGGTGTTCCGACCGGAGTTAAATTCTTTAACTGGATTGGAACGATGTGGGGCGGATCGCTCACCTTCGAGACACCGATGCTCTTCATCATGGGCTTCTTGGTGACATTCCTCTTCGGTGGCTTAACCGGAATTATCTTGGCAAGTCCTCCAATGGACTTTGCGGTATCAGCTTCTTACTTCGTTGTTGCGCACTTCCATTACGTTCTCTTTGGGACTGTGGTCTTTGCGATGTTCGGTGGCTTCTATTTCTGGTGGCCGAAGATGACAGGTCATATGCTCAACGAGCGCCTTGGAAAGGTCCATTTCTGGACTCTCTTCTTTGGCTTCCACTTAACCTTCTTGGTTCAACACTGGTTAGGTATCAAGGGAATGCCACGTCGTTATGCCGACTACTTGGCAACTGATGGCTTTACAACGTTGAATACGATCTCAACGATCGGGTCGTTCCTACTGGCTCTCTCTATGCTTCCATTTATGGTCAACGTCTGGATTAGCCGCAAATCTCCTAAGGTGACCGTTGATGATCCTTGGGGTTATGGAGCTTCTTTGGAGTGGGCTACATCTTGCCCACCAC
>CAIMBV010000267.1 GCA_903839355.1 uncultured Actinomycetes bacterium | reverse complement strand
GGGTACGCTCTCCGACACCAGCGAATACAGATACACCACCGAAGTTTTCCGCTACGCGATAGATCATCTCTTGAATCAAAACTGTCTTACCCACACCAGCGCCGCCAAAGAGACCGATCTTTCCACCCTTTACATATGGGGTGAGGAGATCAATAACCTTAATTCCAGTCTCGAACATCTCGGTCTTTGACTCAAGTTGATCGAATGCAGGAGCGGTACGGTGGATCGGCCAACGCTCTTTAATGTCGAGTGTCGAGGTTGGAACATCGAGAGATTCGCCCAAGGTATTAAAGACATGGCCTTTAGTGACATCCCCGACCGGAACCATAATCGGTGAACCAGTGTCTGTGACTTCGGCGCCGCGAACCATTCCATCTGTTGGTTGCATCGAGATAGCGCGCACGACGTTGTCGCCAATGTGCTGTGCTACCTCAAGGGTAAGCATGCGTCGCTCGCCAGATAGCGTCACATCAACAGTGAGCGCGTTAAAGATCGATGGCATTGCATCTGCGGGGAATTCAATGTCAACGACCGGTCCGATTACTCGGGCCACGCGACCTTGCTTTCCTGCCAACTTTACATTCTCTGACATCATTCGCTCCCTGCGCTAGCTGAGGCAAGCGCATCTGCGCCGCCGACAATTTCACTGATCTCTTGGGTAATTTCGGCTTGACGGGCCGCATTCGCAAGTCGGGTGAGCGACTTGATTAACTCATCAGCATTGTCAGTTGCTGACTTCATGGCGCGACGCCGAGCTGCGTGCTCAGAGGCAGCAGATTGCAACATCGCGTTAAAGACTCGAGCTTCCACATAGCGAGGAAGAAGAGCGTTGAGAACACTCTCTGCGCTAGCTTCAAATTCGTAGGTTGAACCGGTGTACTCGATCTCAGCGGCCGAGGTATTGGCAAGCGGCAATAAGACATCGGCTACTGGCTCCTGCAAGATCATCGACTTAAAGCGAGTGTAGATAATATGAAGTTCATCGACCCCAGCGGCCCTGGTGGTATCGCTCAAGAAACTTGTAATCAAAGCCGCTGAGACTTCACGGGCATTTTCAAAGGTTGGGTTATCGGAGAATCCTGTCCACGATGAGGCGATTGCACGATCGCGGAAGCGGTAGAAATTAACCGCCTTGCGTCCCACGAGATAGGCATCAACATCAAGTCCACGTGCCTTCAAAGTAGCAATCAAGAGGTCTCCCTCTTTAATTGCGGCATTTGAGTACGCACCAGCCATACCGCGATCGGCGGTGATGATCAGTACCGCTGCGCGCTTTGGATTTTCTGCGGCAGATGTGAGTGGATGGGAGGTATTTGAAGAGAGCGCAACAGCTCGCACGGCATTAGTGAGTTCAGTTGAATATGGAGAAGAGGCCTGGACTCGCTGCTGTGCCTTCACGATGCGCGAAGCCGAAATAAGCTCCATCGCACGTGTAATCTTTTTAGTCGCCTTAACCGAACGCATTCGGCGGCGATAGATTCGAAGTTGGGCACCCATGTTTTAGTTAGTTTCCTGCCGCGAATTCCAACTTAAATTCATCGACAACCTTAGTGAGGGCGGCAACGGTGTCATCGGAGAGCTCACGAGTTTCGGCAATTACTTCAAAGATGTGTGCGTGGCGGGTTGCAATAAATTCCAGCAACTCTGACTCAAAGCGACGAATATCTGAAACCGCAACTGAATCCATCTTTCCAGTTGTTCCGGCCCAAATTGAAACTGCCTCGCGCTCTACTGAGTAAGGTGAGTACTGTCCTTGCTTCAAGAGTTCAACCATGCGAGCACCGCGTTCAAGTTGAGCCTTGGATGCAGCATCGAGGTCAGAACCAAAAGCAGCGAATGCCTCAAGTTCACGGTACTGAGCTAGATCAAGACGCAAGCGACCGGCAACCTTCTTGACTGCCTTAGTCTGTGCAGATCCACCAACACGAGATACCGAGATACCTACGTTGATAGCTGGGCGAACGCCGGCGTTGAAGAGGTCGGTCTCAAGGAAGCACTGACCATCGGTAATAGAAATTACGTTGGTAGGAATGAAGGCAGAGACGTCATTTCCCTTTGTCTCAATGATTGGAAGACCAGTCATTGATCCGCCACCGAGCTCATCAGAGAGCTTGGCACAACGCTCTAGCAAACGTGAATGTAAGTAGAAGACATCGCCTGGGTAAGCCTCGCGACCCGGTGGACGACGAAGCAACAATGAGACCGAACGATAGGCCTCGGCCTGCTTAGAGAGATCATCGAAGACGATCAAGACGTGTTGTCCTGAGTACATCCAGTGCTGACCAATTGCAGAACCGGTGTATGGAGCGAGATATTTGAATCCAGCAGGATCAGATGCTGGAGATGCAACGATTGTTGTGTACTCCATTGCGCCAGCCTCTTCCAAGGCACCGCGAACCGATGCGATGGTGGAACCTTTCTGGCCGATAGCAACGTAGATGCACTTAACCTGCTTCTTTGGGTCGCCCGACTTCCAGTTGTCACGTTGATTAATGATTGTGTCGATCGCGATTGCGGTCTTACCAGTCTGGCGGTCACCGATGATGAGCTGACGTTGTCCGCGACCAATAGCTGTCATTGCATCAATAGCCTTGATACCTGTCTGCATTGGCTCTTTAACAGGTTGGCGTTGAACTACTGATGGAGCCTGGAGTTCCAAGGCGCGCATTCCCTCTGCCTTGATCTCACCCTTCCCATCGATTGGACGGCCGAGCGGATCAACGACGCGACCAAGAAAGCCATCGCCAACAGGAACAGAGAGAATCTCGCCAGTACGACGGACAGATGTTCCTTCTTCAATGCCAGTGAACTCACCGAGAATAACAACACCGATCTCGCGAATATCAAGATTCAGCGCCAATCCAAGAGTGCCATTTTCAAACTTAAGAAGCTCATTGGTCATCGTGGAAGGCAAACCTTCTACACGTGCGATGCCATCTCCTGCCTCAGTAACTGTTCCGACCTCATCGCGGGCAGCGGTACCGGGGTTGTATGCCTCAACATACTTCGCCAGCGCATCGCGAATCTCTTCGGGACGGATCGTGAGTTCGGCCATCTTCTTCTCCTCTTACTAAACCCCACCCCAGACATTTGCCGAGGTGAGAAACTTAAATTGCTAGTGCTCGTCCTGCTTCCTGCAAACGAGTACTAATAGTTCCATCAACGAGTTCGTCGGCAAATCGAACTGAGACTCCACCAATAACGGATGGATCAAGTTCAAAGTTGAGATGTACTGGTTGTCCAACTTGCTCAATCATGAGCGTACTTAACTTCTCTGCCTGCCCGGATGTAAGAGCAGAGCGAGAACGAACGAGAACAATCAAACGGTTTCGTCGCGCAGCGACCGCTTGGGCGTAAACCTCAAGCACTTGATCAATGACTCGGCCAGCCAAATCGTTCACCATGTAGGTGAGCAGGCGCAGGGTTGAAGGTGCGACCTTTTCAGCCAACAAGGTATGAATAATTTCAGCCTTGCCTTCTGGCGAACCAGAGAGAGCGCCAAGAATTCTGCGCAGATCCTGGTTGTCGCTGAGGACAGAGGCAAACTCAAAGAGTTCGTCTTGTACACGATCGATTGTGCCGTCGTTGTTTGCTGCAGTTGCCTCAGCCTCGATCGCTAATTGCTCAAAGGCGCTCGCAAAATCAACTGAGGATGCCCACCGAAGTGAGACTGCTTCAATCAAGATATCCAAAACTTTCCTAGAAACGGTCTTCCCAAAGAGATCGTTTATGAGGACTGCCTTGGAGGCGCTATCTCGTGATGGATCGGTGCAAGCTCTGCGTAGTCCAACCGAGGAGTTAAGAGCGAAGACAACAGTGAATAGCTCAGCGGAAATGGCAGTGCAGTCTTGCGACGAGAGGCCATGCAGCTTCTCATCAAGTTCACCACGCAAGGTGGCAAATGACTGGCGACTATTTCCTCCGAGATCAATCACTTTTTGCTCTGCTCCAAATCATTAAGGAATCTATCGACGATTCCGGATTGGCGAACTTGATCATCGAGCGCCTCTCCAACAATCTTCGAAGCTAATTCAGTCGCTAGCGCGCCAACTTCATGACGAAGAGATGCAATTGCTTGCTGGCGTTGCGCCTCGATGGATGCGTGCGCTGCCGCAGTAATTCGGGCCGCCTCTTCTTGCGCCTTGGCGCGAAGATCTTCAATGATGG
>CAIMBV010000266.1 GCA_903839355.1 uncultured Actinomycetes bacterium | reverse complement strand
TGCTCTGGGGCGCTCGCCTCACCTTCAACTTTGCTCGAAAAGGTGGTTACTCCGGTACCGAGGATTACCGTTGGCCGGTCTTGCGCGCCAGTATGACCAACTGGCAGTTCCAACTGTTCAATATCTTCTTTATCGTCTTGTATCAGAACTTTTTGTTAGTACTCATCTCACTTCCTGCGCTCACCGCATTTCATCACCAGAGCACTTCATTCAATGGTTGGGATCTGGCACTCGTTATCGTCTTCGCGCTCTTTCTTATTGGAGAGACCGTTGCCGATCAGCAGCAATGGAACTTCCAGCAGAACAAGAAGAAGATCCTTGAGGCTGGGGGAGTACCCGAGAAGAGATTCCTTACAACCGGACTTTTTAAATACTCACGTCACCCCAATTACTTCTTTGAAATTTCCCAGTGGTGGGTGCTCTACCTGATTGGCGCTAACTCGATCGATCGCCTCTTTCAGCGCACCATTCTTGGCGCGGTTCTTCTCACCCTGCTCTTTATCGGCTCAACTAATTTCACCGAGAAGATCTCACTCGGTAAATATCCTGAGTATGCCGATTATCAAGCGACAACATCTGCGGTAATTCCTTGGTTTGCTAAGCGTCGCCTGCGTAAGCAAGAGGCGTGAGAACTAAACGCCAAACCTTCTGGGAGAGGCTCTGGGCCTCGACCATTATTTTATATACCTTCGCCGCCACCTTCGTGGTCTGGAAGGCGCTCCACAAGTACGGTGTTAATCCGTACATCTTCTTCATCGTCGATCTGATTACATCCTGGTTCTATGGATTGGCTTCCGCGCGATTGGTAGTGGCAATCATCTACCGACGCTGGTCGGAAACCCAGAAGTGGGGATGGTTATCTGCCCTTAACTTCATGTTGCCGCAGATCTACATCCTTGCCTCTGCTCGTCACGTGCCCAAAGATGTCTACATCATTATTTATAGTGCAATTAGCGTGATGGTGATATTTGCGATCGTAGGAGTAATTAGCCAAATTCGAGTTGCTCGCAAAGAAAAACAAGCAGAGAACTCGGGTGAGTAAGCCATGAAAAACTGGAGCGGCAACGTTGCCTTCGATCCATACCTGCTAGTTCGTCCGACCAGCATCGCCGATATCGCTTCAGCGGTAATCGCAGCTGACTCGATTCGCGCGCTTGGTAGCGCTCACTCATTTAACAAAATTGCTGATAGCAAAGATGTCTTGATCTCCTTCGAACACTTTCCCAAAACGATCGGGATCAACACCGCGGTCCAACAAGTCCGGGTCGCCGCAGGAGTTCGTTACGGGGAGTTGGCGATCGCACTCAATAAGGCTGGTCTGGCCCTTCCAAATATGGGTTCGCTGCCTCACATCACCGTTGTCGGTGCAACAAGCACAGGAACCCATGGTTCAGGTTTAAAGAATCAAAATCTTTCGGCGGCAATCATCTCCCTTGAATTAGTAACGGCAAGCGGCGAGGAACGCGTAATAACTGGAGAAGAGCTGAAGGCGGCTCGAGTTGGATTAGGTGCCCTTGGAATCATTCATCATCTGACCTTGCAGTTGGTCCCAGCCTTTGAGGTATCCCAAACCGTCTATCTGGATCTACCTTTTGAAAACCTGATTCAGGATTTTGGCGCAGTAATGGGCGCTGGGTACAGCGTTTCAGCATTCACCTTGTGGCGTGATTTTTATGTAGACCAACTCTGGATCAAGTCTCGTATCGGTGTTGATACCTTGCCGGGAGACCAGTTCTTTACCGCAAAGCCCGCCAAAAAGAAGTTACACCCACTTGCAGGTGCATCGACCAAGAGCGCGACTGAGCAGTTGGGAAGTGTGGGTCCCTGGCATGAACGCTTGCCGCACTTCAAACTAGATTTCACTCCAAGCTTCGGAGAAGAGTTACAGAGCGAATACTTTGTTGATGTGAAGGATGCCGGTGCAGCCCTAGAGGCGGTCCACGCTCTGCGTTACGAGATTCAACCGCTCCTCTTGGTCTCAGAGCTACGCACCATTGCCGCCGACGAGAACTGGTTGAGCATGGCCCAAGGCCGCGATAGCTTGGCGATTCACTTCACCTGGAAGCCAGATGTTCCTGGGGTCACCGCATTTCTCCCAACGTTAGAGGCTGCCCTCGCTCCTTTTAAAGCAAGGCCCCACTGGGGCAAACTCTTTACCGATAACGCCTTCAACTTTGCGCAGTTGTATCCGAACTTTGCGCCGTGGCTTAAATATCGCGCGGAGTTGGATCCTGATCGCAAGTTCATCAATGAGCAACTGTCATCATGGGGCATCTAGCAACCCGTAGGATTTGGTAATGAGCGTTGACGGCGTACCTCTCGAAAAACTGCGTACTCGCACCAGTGAAAAGTGGACGGGTTTCGCCGCAGATATCTTGCCGATGCCGGTCGCTGAAATGGATTTCGAGTTAGCCGAACCGATTCGCGAGCTTTTGCTCCAAATGATTAGCAACTCCGACACCGGATATATGGGCCACACCGAACACCTCAATCGTAACTTTGCTTCGTTCGCCAGCAGCGCTTGGGGTTGGACAGTTGACCCGGATCAACTCTTCTTATGTACCGATGTTGGTGTTGGAATGATCGAGATGGCGCGCACGATTGTGCAACCAGGTGACACGATCATGATCAACACGCCTATTTATGTCAACATGTTTAATTGGATTCGCGAACTCAAATGCGTGCAGTACGACGCTCCCATGATCAAAGATGGCATGTACTACACCTTTGACCTTGCAGCGATTGAGGCTGGCTATAAGGCCGGCATAAAAATTCATTTCATCTGTAACCCGCAGAATCCGACGGGGACTGTTCACACCCGCGAGGAGTTATCCGCGATCGCTGATCTCGCTAAAAAATATGGCGA
>CAIMBV010000265.1 GCA_903839355.1 uncultured Actinomycetes bacterium | reverse complement strand
TAATGACACTTCAAATATCTCAAATGCGCGTCTACTAGATCCTGATGTTCTCTCTGCAACCTTTAGACAGTTGCAACAGATCAAGCCGTACTACACCTTCCCAGATGCTCTCGATGTAGATCGTTATACGATCAATGGTAAGAAGCAAGATATGGTCGTTGCAGTTCGTGAACTCAATATTGCAGGCTCGCCGGCGCAAAACTGGATTAACGATCACTTGGTCTACACCCATGGATTTGGTTTTGTTGCCGCTCCTACCAATGTCGTAGATTCCGATGGAAAGCCAAGCTTTACCGTTGGAAATATCCCACCATCTAATGGACTTGGTACCTTCCAACCTCGTATCTATTTTGGTGAGAATGTTCCTGGATACTCCATCGTGGGTGGCTCTGCGAAGAGCACTCCAAACGAGCTGGACTATCCAGATGATTCTCAGGCGAACGGCCAACAAAACTACACCTATGCAGGTAAAGGTGGAGTACCAATGGGAAGTATGCTCACCCGACTTCTCTTTGCGATCAAGTACAAGGATCAACAGATCTTGTTATCTAACTTGATCAACAAGGATTCCAAGATTCTCTACAACCGCTCTCCAATTGATCGGGTTCAGAAAGTTGCTCCATGGTTGACCTTGGATGGCAACGTATATCCAGCGATCGTAAATGGCAGGATCTTGTGGATCGTTGATGGATATACAACTTCATCAGGCTATCCATACTCAGCGGTCGAGAATTTAGCTACCGCCACAAGTAACTCGGTCACTGCTAACTCATCTACAGTGACTGCGCTACCAAATGTCAACGTCAATTACATCCGTAACTCAGTTAAAGCAACTGTTGATGCATACGATGGAACGGTCACCCTCTATCAATGGGATACCAACGATCCAGTGCTCAAGACGTGGAGCAAGGCATATCCTGGAACTGTGCTTCCAAAGAGCGACATTAGTCCTGCTCTCTTGCAGCACATTCGTTATCCTGAAGGAATATTTGAAGTCCAGCGGGATATCTTGACGACCTATCACGTTGATAATGCATCTGCATATTACGGTGGACAGGACTTCTGGAAGGTTCCATCCGATCCTTCATCTCTCGGTGCAAATGCCGAGAATCAACCACCTACGTACCAGACCTTGCAATTGCCAGGCTCTTCTACCTCTTCGTTCTCGCTCTCCACATCATTCGTTCCGCGCGGAACCAGGCAGAATCTCACGGCCTTTGCAGCGGTAAATTCTGATGCCGGTCCTAACTACGGAAAGATCACGGTGCTTCAGTTGCCGCGCTCAACAAATATCTCCGGCCCGTCGCAGGTAGCTTCTAACTTTGAAGCGAAACCTGATGTTGCGCAGACCCTCTCCTTGTTACGCCAAGGAGGATCTGATGTAGTGCTCGGAAATATGTTGACGCTTCCAGTTGGAAGTGGTCTGCTCTACGTGCAGCCGGTCTATGTTCGTGCAACAGCTAACGCATCGTCATTCCCACTTCTGCAAAAAGTTCTCGTCTCCTTTGGTGATCAAATTGGATTCGGAAATACTTTGCAGGATGCACTCAACCAAGTATTTGGTGGAAGCTCAGGTGCAACGATTAATACATCGACCGGAACAGTTTCAACGGGCACCACTACAACAGGTGCAACAACGTTGAAGCAGGCGCTGGCGGATATTAAGAGTGCATATGCTGCTGGAGTTAATGCTCTTAAGAACAATGATTTCGCCGCATATGGAGTCGCACAGAACCAACTCAAGGCCGCTATCGCCGCAGCGATCGCCGCTGAGGGGAAGTAGTACTTTTACTAGTACTTTTTCTGGTTCGAGTTAACCGCCAGTAGCCTCGTTTTGGGTTATTGGGGGTTTTCTCGTAAGATTCAACTACCGACGCGGGGTGGAGCAGCTCGGTAGCTCGCTGGGCTCATAACCCAGAGGTCATAGGTTCAAATCCTGTCCCCGCTACTATGAATTACATCTGCGACCCATCAGACGAAAGTTTGGTGGGTCTTTGTGCATCTGGTGTGATTAGCGCCATTGCAGATGCTTGGACTAACACCAAGACCGCTCACATTGTTATCACCGGCGGAAGAACTGGACTCGCCATCGTTAAGGCGATTGATATCGCGTTATTCAAATTAGTTCGCGAGAACAGATCCTTTGAAGGTTCCATGCTGCACGTCTGGTTCTCAGATGAGCGATTCACCTCATTTGATAGCCCGGATCGCAATGACTCAACTCTTATCGCAGGTTTTGGGATGTGTAAATCCCATATCGTCTTTCATCGGGTGGATACCGAAGGTGAGCTCGATCAGGCTGCCGCCAACTACGCCGCCGAGATTGCTTTGGAACTAGGCTCTCGACCATTCGATGCCGTTGTGCTCAGCATGGGTGAGGATGGACACATCGCCAGCCTATTTCCCGGGCTTTTCGAGCCAGGAGTCGCAACCAGCGCAATAGCGGTCCATAATTCACCTAAGTTGCCACTACAACGGGTGAGTTTGTCTCTGGCTCGCTTGGGCAACGCACTACATATTTACATCTTCGCTTTGGGCGAAGCCAAGGCTGCGGCGCTGCAGTCGATCCAGACCGGACCTGTGGGAGCTTTGGAGAAGAGTTCACCTAACGGTCAACTTCAAATCCTGACCGATCTATCTGCACCCGCTGACAATTAATTTAGGATCGTTCCACCGAAGGAGATCACGATGAGCAACATTCAATTAACGATTGTCGGCCTGGGCCGCATGGGGGCCAATATCGCCCGCCGTATTCAAAGCCACGCTCAGACTCCAGTGCAGATCGCGGTCTACGATGTAAATCCAGATACCGTGGAAAGGGTTGCTGCCGAAGGATTCACCCCGCTCTCCTCACTCGCCGATCTAGCTCAATTTAATGATGCTGCAAATCCTCAGTTCGTCTGGGTGATGGTTCCTGCCGAGGTAACTCAGCAGACGATCCACGCCGTCGCAGAACACTTGGCTCCTGGCTCAACAATCATTGATGGTGGTAACACCTTCTATCGCGATGACATCGCCAATGCTGCCTGGCTTGCAACTAGGGGAATCAACTTTGTCGATGTTGGAACATCAGGTGGCGTGTATGGATTAGAGCGTGGCTTCTCGCTCATGATCGGCGGCGATACAGATGTCGTTGAACGCCTCACCCCAATCTTTAAAGCCATGGCACCTGGAGTCGAATCTGCAGAGCGCACACCTGGTCGGACTGGCGAACCAAGCAATAGTGAATACGGATTCCTGCATTGCGGACCAATAGGTTCAGGCCACTTCATCAAGATGGTGCACAACGGAATTGAGTATGGCGCGATGGCTGCATATGCCGAGGGTCTTAACTTGATTCACGCTGCGGCACAAGGAATCAAACATCCAACTGCTGTCGGTGATCACGTTGAAACAAAATATGACTTTAATATGGAAGAAGTTACCGAGGTTTGGCGTCGCGGTTCGGTCGTTGCCTCATGGCTCCTTGATCTCACCGCAACTGCTTACACGGAAGATCCACAACTTGCTGGTTATGAAGGCTCCGTCGCCGATTCTGGTGAGGGACGATGGACTGTGCAGACTGCAATTGATGCGGGAATACCGGCAAATGTTCTCAGCGCCTCATTGATGGGTCGCTTCAGTTCACGTGGGAATGATTTGTACGCAAACAAGGTTCTCTCAGCGATGAGAAAGAAATTTGGCGGACACGTGGAAGTGAAAAAGTAGATGAGCGCTCGCAAGATTCCCCTTCAAGAAGCTGATGTACTTGTGCTCTTCGGAGCCACTGGAGACCTCGCAAAGAAAAAGTTATTTCCGGCGCTCTACAGCATGTCTCTCAATGGTTCACTTCAATGTCCCGTTGTCGGAGTTGCTTCGACTAAGTGGGACCACGAACAATTTACTGCGCACGCTGTTGAGGCGATCCACGCGGCATTCCCTAACCCAGATCCTCAGATCTTGGCAGACCTCGATAAAGAGCTCTCCCTTGTTGTTGGAAACTACGAAGATGCCAAGTTGTACGAAGACTTAGCCGAAGTTCTTAAAGATAAGCAGAGTCCGGTTATCTACTTAGCTATTCCACCTGCATTCTTTGGAAACGTCACACAAGGCTTAGCAAAGGTTGGATTGACCGAACGCTCTCGCTTGGTTGTGGAGAAGCCATTTGGTCGCGATCTACATTCTGCAATTGCCCTACAAGAAGTTCTTGAAGAAGTTCTTCCCGAAGAACGTATCTATCGCATCGATCACTACCTCGGTAAAGAGTCGGTTGAAGATATTTTGATATTCCGTTTTGCAAACTCCATTTGGGAGCCACTCTGGAACCACCGCTACATCAATAGCGTGCAGATTACGATGGCAGAAGATTTAGGAGCAACACCTGCCTCATCAAGATAGCCGACGTATTGACCGCGAATCACATTCTCTGGCTTAAGCGCCGCGATCGCTCTAAAGACTTTAAGTTTCTCGTCTTCCATCGTGCTGGAGGTTAGATCTGATGGTGGTTCCATCGCGATG
>CAIMBV010000264.1 GCA_903839355.1 uncultured Actinomycetes bacterium | reverse complement strand
ATATAAGAATGGTTTCCTTGGTCAGGGAATGACCTTGATGTTCTCCTCTGATCCCACTCAATACCTCAATAGCGCGCAATCTCTCAGCGTTGTCGAGGCGCAGAACGCGGTCAGGATGCGCAAGTTTGCTGCTGCAGATATCGCACTCAAGAGCACCGCCCTTACCTTGAGTCAGAAGGTGGCTCTAGTGGCCGCCGCAAAAGCTAAGTACCAGGCACAGGAAGTGGCCGCTCAAGCAAAATTGGCTCAGGCACAAAAACTATTGGCTGGACTTACCAAGGCTGAGCGCGCCAGATTGGCCGCGCTGCAAGCTTCGCAAGATAACGCCTATCAGAAGCGCTCACTTGCCCTAGCAAAGGGAAAGATCGCAGCGACTGGTGCCGAAGCAATTGCACTTCGCTATGCACTCAGGCAATTGGGCTCTCGATATATGTTCGGTGCTGCCGGACTCGTTTATTGGGATTGCTCTGGATTAACGATGCGAGCGCTCCAACAAGCCGGAATTTCTGTACCGCACTCTGCTTCCGCGCAGACCGCCTACGGAAGAAGCGTCCCACTCAATCAGATTCGTCCAGGGGATCTCGTCTTCTTCGGCCAACCAATTTCACACGTTGGAATTTATTTCGGTGGTGGCAAGATGGTTGATGCCCCTCACACTGGAGCACGAGTAAGAATTGAAACTTTCGGCGCCTGGTTTGGGGGCGAGAAATTTGTGGCTGCTCGCCGCTTTTAGTGAGTATTGACTCCGGCGGGAGCCCCCGCATCGCACGTGCATAACTGACTCTCGCTAAAACCAGCGAGCGCCATTTCGATATGTTCGCCGCATCCGGTCCAGGTAACTTTTCCGCAGGTACTACATAGAGCAGGGCTACACATTTACTAGTTACCTCTTTCCAAATAAACGCGAGAGCAATCCAGGCGATTTAGGATCGTTTTCGTGTCCCTGACATCGATCTGCCGCGGGAATTCCTTTCAAGACTTGTTCAACATGCTGTCCACACCCGGACCAAGAAGCCTTGCCGCACTTGCGACACTTCGTTTTGGTGCACATTTGATTTCCTTTTCGTCGACTCACTTTAGCCTGAGAGGGGCATAACTTCCCTGCCAAACGATGTGAGAATAAATAAGCCCCGCCTCCAGCGAGTTCGGTGGAGGCGGGGTTTTAGCTCAATTACTTACTATCGATTAATTGATGTCGATCAAACGAGGCTTCTTCTCCTCTGGAAGTTCACGCTCGAGTGATATGGTCAAGATCCCATCCTTGAGCTCTGAGCCGGTGACCTTCACATGATCGGCGAGAGCAAAGGTCTGGCGGAATTGACGTCCAGCGATGCCCTTGTAGACGTAGGAACCATCGTTGCCATCTTCGGAACTCTGCTTTGAACCTTCGATGGTCAATTGGTTGTTATGTAGTTCGACGCGCAGCTCGGGCTTTGAAAATCCAGCTACCGCCATCTCGATCTCATAGAGATCTTCTGTGCGTTGCTTGATGTTGTATGGAGGGTAGGACGATGTTCCACCCATCAGATTGTTCTGGAGTTGTTCCAAAAGACGCCACTCACGGTCGAAACCTACCGACCAGGCCTCAACATTTGGGAAGTACTCAGCGATAGATGGAAATGAGTTGCGACGATCATTCTTAACGAGTGTGTATGACATTTAGATTTCTCCTTTTAGTTAGCGAGATACCTACTTGCCCGAGCGAGTGGCTACGGCAGTGGAGCCAGCTCACCCAGTGCCATCGGTGAACCCCCATGTGGCGAGTTCATCTGAGTAAACGGGGCAGGGAAAAAAGTTATTCCCGGGTAGCGAAAATTTTTCAAAAAATTTCACAACCTTTCCTGGATCTGCCAAGATGTGTCCTTCCGGGATGTAGCGCAGTTTGGTAGCGCGCCAGGCTGGGGGTCTGGGGGCCGCGGGTTCAAATCCCGCCATCCCGACGCCGCCTACCGAGTTATCTTGGGCTTGCCGTAGATCGAGTGGATCAACCCACGGATATATCCAAGGGCAAAGAGCCGCCCCAGAGTTTCATAGGCCGGACGTTCGTTGCTCTCCCCGTACATGGTTGGAACGTGGTCGGGGCGCATGGGGCCGTCAAACCCAACTTCTTGATAAGCCCGGATACAGGCAGGTAGATCGTTCTGGCCGGCGTCGTGGAAGGT
>CAIMBV010000263.1 GCA_903839355.1 uncultured Actinomycetes bacterium | reverse complement strand
GGATCCACCTCATGCCGAGCATGGCTCCGGATTTCATTCACAGTGGATTCAAACTGGGCCAAATAAAGCAGAACTTGCTCTGCCAGAGCCATATGCTCCAGCTCTTGCGCGTCAGATTATTGAGTTAGAAGGCGACTCTCTGATTTGGACGCTCGAATATCTTGCTAACGGATGCACTCTTCCTGCGTGGGTGGGCTTTCACCCTTGGTTTCCAAGAAGGATCGAGGAAGAAGATCAGATTGAGCTTCACTTCGAAGCGGCCAAGATGCTTATTCGGGGTGATGACTACATGCCCACGGGTGAATACGGGCCAATGCCAGATGGACCTTGGGATGATGCATTCACAGAAGTTAACGGAGACCCCATCATTCGGTGGGGTGATCGGGCTCAAATTAGGATCAGTTCTAGCGCCCCGTGGTGGGTGGTCTATAACCAAGACCCTTTGGCAATTTGTGTGGAACCTCAGACGGCACCACCTGATGCCGCAAATTTAGGCATTGCAGGTTCGCATTCGATAAGAGCGAAGTTCACCTTTTGCGCAAACAATTAATTGGGCCAATACTCTTAGCCATTGCACGTTAGGAGCAAGACCATTAATTCCAATATCGATTCTTCTGGAGAACACCTTCTCGATCGCGCTGCGTGGCATGCACTTAATGGACCCCATGCTCACTTGGCAGAGGTACATGGAATGGCCCGTCGCTATCCAGTTGATATCTCGCCTTTTAATGCGGTTGAAGATCCCAGTAGTCCCCGAGCTTGGGCTGACCTACGAAAGCTAATTGGTGATGATGGTGTAGCAATTGTTATTGCAGATAGCGTTGCGGTTCCCGAAGGCTGGCAGGTCGTAGAAACCTTCCCCGGAGTTCAGATGTCAGGTGAAGATGTAATAGGAGTGCATGATCCTGAACTTGTGACGCTAGATATCTCCAACGCTGCTGAGATGTTGGATCTCATTGCGCGCACTGAACCCGGACCATTTTTGCCGCGCACAGTAGAACTCGGCGGGTATCTCGGAGTTCGAGTTGATGGTGAACTGGTAGCAATGGCTGGACGCAGACTCAATCCGCCAGGTTGGATTGAGATCAGCGCGGTCTGCACAGCACCGGAACTTCGTGGTAAGGGTTACGCAGCTCGGCTTGTTTTAGCTGTCGCAGCAGGAATTCAAGACGCTGGTCAGAAACCATTTCTGCACACGGGTGCAGGCAACACAAATGCAATTCGGCTTTATGAAAAACTCGGGTTCAAAATTCGTATTGCTCCTAAATTCAACATTCTGCAGCCGGTTGGAGATTAAGAGATAGAGTCCCAAATATCGTCACCACGTAGCGCGGCATCTGAGCCACCGTCGATGTAGATTGTCTGGCCAGTTGTATGAGTGTTCTCTTCACTTGTCAACCAAGCTAAAAGATAAGCAACTTGGAGTGGCTTCATGTAGTGGTTTAATGGCATGGGAACCATGGCATCGATCGCAGTTCTAGCTTCCGGAGTTGCAATCATGTCAGCCACCATCGGCGTTTCGACAATTCCAGGGCCAACAGCGTTGAGGGGAATTCCAGCTCCTGCCCACTCTGGCTTAATGCTTTCGCGCCTGACCCAGCGGCTCAGGGCACGTTTGGTAGATCCGTAGATCAGCGCAGCTCTCTCATCGCCCTCATCACTTAACCCTTGAGCAATTTGTAATGCTGAGTTTTCATGATTGGCAAGCATTACCTCAACCAACTCAGGTGAGTTAGGCATTAACGATGCCATTGAACTTGTGATGGCAACGCGCGGGCTCTTGCTCTTTGAAATTGTTGGTAATAACCCTTCTAGAAATTCTTTGACACCGAAATAGTTGACCGAGACCGTTTTCGGGCTTGGAGTTGCCAACCCGGCACAGGCAATAATGGCATCGATCTTGCCTTGACTGCGTTCAACTGCCTGATTTACGCCACTTTCTCGCCCTTGGACTGTGCTTAAATCAACATTGATATCTGTGTTGTGGATGTCCACTCCAATAACTATCTCTCCTCGTTCCTTTAGTAATGCGTAGGTTGAAGCGCCGATTCCAGAGGCGGCTCCTGTAATTACATATGTTCTCTTCATTTCTTGACTCTCTTCAACTTCACTTTTCGACTCTAGGTTTTAGAGATCGTGTACAACCAATTTCCGTGCTTCTGCTAGTAATTCACCATCTGACATATTTTCGGCATCGATATCCGCGATCGCCCGAATGTGTTGCGAAATAAGGTGGTGATGAGTTTTGAGATATGTGGCTAAGTTATGAACGGCGCTGGCTTTACCTTTACCGCCACCTGCCAAATAGATGCGTTCAAAGCCCGCTAGCTCTTTGGCAACTTCTTCAGCGAAATGAGGATCGAGCTTAGATCTGTTGCGGCCACTGAAGAACTGATTCAAGACT
>CAIMBV010000262.1 GCA_903839355.1 uncultured Actinomycetes bacterium | reverse complement strand
CGAAGCGGCAGAGTCATCTTGATTGGTTCAGTCGTCGGTCTCATGGGATCTGCAGGTCAGGCCAACTACGCCGCCACAAAGAGTGGATTGATTGGAATGGCCCGCTCTCTCGCCAGGGAGTATGGCTCACGTGGAGTTACCTTCAATGTCATTGCACCGGGATTTGTTGAGACTGATATGACCGCCACTCTCAGCGAGACGTTGCGCGAAAAATATGTTGCGGCAATTCCACTGGGCAGATTCTGCTCTCCAGAAGAAATCGCTGAAGTCGTTAAATTCATTGCCTCTCCAGAGGCGAGTTACATCACAGGAGCAGTTATTCCGGTCGACGGAGGAATGGGTATGGGTCACTAATGGCGCTTTTAACCGGCAAGAACATCTTGGTAACGGGAGTCATCACCGATGGTTCTATCGCCTTCCATATCGCCAAGTTGGCTCAAGAAGAGGGCGCCAACGTTGTGCTCACTGGTTTTGGGCGGGGTCTTAGCCTTACGACCCGTATTGCAAACCGCCTTCCTCGTCCAGCACCAGTTATAGAACTCGATGTAACCAACTCAGAGCACCTTGCCGCTCTCTCTTCAGAGGTGAAGAAGCATGTGCCACATCTTGATGGCGTGGTTCACTCGATCGGTTTCGCCCCACAGGCAGCTCTCGGTGGAAACTTCTTAAATACTGAGTGGGAAGATGTAGCGATCGCGTTGCACACTTCTACCTTCTCCTATAAGTCACTCGCTATCGCAGTTCGCGACCTCTATCCAGAGTCAGGTGCGAGCATCGTGGGTCTCACCTTCGATGCCACGGTCGCCTGGCCAAAATATGATTGGATGGGAGTTGCCAAGGCCGGTCTTGAATCAGCCAACCGCTATCTGGCGCGCGACTTGGGAAGCGAGAATGTTCGGGTCAACCTCATCGCGGCAGGTCCAATCACAACCATTGCAGCTAAATCAATCCCTGGTTTCGAGGAGTTTGAGAAGGTTTGGAATGGTCGCTCTCCACTTGCCTGGGATTTTAGCGATCCAGAGCCCGCCGCCAGAGGCGCGGTGGCGCTCCTCTCAGATTGGTTCCCGATGACGACGGGGGAGATCATCCACGTTGATGGTGGGCTGCACGCCATAGGCGGCTAAATCCACCGATTTCACCCTTCCGCCTCGCCCAGGGTATCCTTGGGCCATCAAGTGGAGTCTGTCGCTCCCACCTCATTGGCTTCGGCTGATTGGTCAAGAAGATACTCACCTTTTTAGGTGGGTCTATTTTTGCGCGACTTAACTCTCTTGCATCAGTAAATTTCTAGAGAGGAAGAGTTATCAGCGCCGAACAAAGAATCAATGATCGAATCCGAGCCTCGGAAGTTCGTCTAATTGGTTTTTCCGGTGAGCAGGTTGGAATCGTACCTACTGCAACTGCCCTTGAAATGGCAGAAGAAGTAGGACTTGATCTCGTAGAGATCTCGCCAGATGCCAAGCCGCCCGTCTGCAAAATCATGGATTTCGGAAAGTATAAGTACGAGATCGCACAAAAGGCCCGTGAGGCCAGACAGAACCAGACCCACATTGTGGTTAAAGAGATTCGTTTTGGATTGAAGATTGAACCTCATGACTATGAGACGAAGAAAGCTCACATCGAGCGCTTCCTCAAAGGCGGAGACAAGGTCAAGGTAACTGTTCAATTCAAGGGAAGAGAGCAAACCCGCCCAGAGATGGGTTACCGATTGTTGATGAAACTTTCGGAAGAGGTTGTTGAGTCCGGCTTCGTGGAGTTCGCTCCAAAGAAGGAGGGCAAGAGCATGACGATGGTTCTAGGTCCGGTTCTCAAGAAGAGCCAGGCGGTCAAGAAGCCCACGTCAAAGCCAGTTGCTCCAGCGGCACCAGCTGAGCAAGCAGAAGTTCCGGCTACGGAAAGAT
>CAIMBV010000261.1 GCA_903839355.1 uncultured Actinomycetes bacterium | reverse complement strand
TGGTCGGTGGATTTGTCGTCACCGATCTAATGCTAGAAATGTTCAAAGGTAAGCCTCGCATCAAAAAGAGTGCCGACGTTGCTGGAGGTGAGAGCAAGTGAATAAGAACCTTTATGGCGTATTAACTCTGATCGTCTCCGTTTGCTTCATCTTGGCTCTCAAAGGGCTCTCTTCACCTAAATCTGCCAGGCGCGGAAACTTAATTGGTGCCGCCGGAGCATTTGTTGCTACCGACCTCGTTTTCTGGGCACCTGGAATGACTCACAATCACAAGTGGTGGATATTGGGAGCGATTATCTTCGGTGTGGGTGTTGGAGTTCCAGCAGCTCGCCGGATTCAAATGACTCAGATGCCACAACTTGTTGCGCTATTTAATGGTGTCGGTGGTGGTGCAGCTGCGCTTGTTTCCATCGTCGAGTATTTGAAATTGGGAGCCGGGGCGAGCACTGCAGAAGTGGTTGCAACTGTCTTTACAGTAATTGTCGGATGTGTCTCATTCTCTGGATCAATAGTCACCTTCCTTAAATTGCAAGAGATTATGACCACGCGACCAGTTGTATTTCCTGGCGGTCGCTTCGTCATCGCAGCGACTCTCCTAGGCACTCTTGGTTCTGCTGAATGGGTTATCCATTCATTAGGAAATACATCACTTGCCGTTATGGCTGGACTTGCTCTTCTCTTCGGTGTCCTTTTTGTACTACCAGTTGGCGGCGCCGATGTTCCAATCGTTATCTCTCTGCTCAATGCATTCACAGGACTAACAGTTGCTGCAAGTGGATATGTCTTGCAGTCCACACTTCTGATTGTCGCAGGAACGCTCGTGGGAGCATCTGGAACCATCCTCACTCGCCTTATGGCGGCGGCGATGGGACGTTCACTATTCGGAACCCTCTTTGGAGCATTTACTGCAAAGCCACAAGAGGCAGCTGCGACTGGTGAAGTTCGTTCCGTTAAATCTGGATCTCCTGATGATGTGGCAATCTTGCTCAACTACGCACAACGAGTCGTCATTGTTCCTGGATTCGGTCTAGCCGTTGCGCAAGCACAGCACACCGTCCGTGAACTAGCTGATCTCTTGACTGCAAAGGGCGTTGATGTTGCCTACGGAATTCACCCTGTTGCCGGGCGTATGCCTGGCCATATGAACGTGCTTCTCGCTGAAGCGAACGTTCCATACGAACAACTCGTGGAGATGGATGAGGTAAATCCAACATTCCCTCAAACCGATGTTGTACTTGTAGTTGGTGCGAACGATGTTGTAAATCCAGCAGCAAAGACAACTCCAGGATGTCCTATTTATGGGATGCCTATCTTGGATGTTGCAGACGCTGGCAATGTCATCTTCCTAAAGCGCTCTATGCGTCCAGGATTTGCTGGCATCGAAAATGAACTTTTATATGATCCAAAGACGACGTTGCTCTTTGGAGATGCGAAGGATTCGTTGACGAAGGTCGTGAATGCGCTTAAGGCGCTCTAACTAGAGCTTGCCACGAGCAATCTGTGTTGGCCACTTTATATCGACTCCAAGTACGCGAGCGGCATAGAGTGGCCAGCGAGGATTGCGAAGGAATTCGCGACCGAGCATCACAGCATCGGCTTGACCTGATTCGATTATTGCATTTGCCTGCACTGGATCGGTAATCATTCCAACCGCGGATACTTTGATTGTTGAGCCGTGCTTAATGGAATCTGCGAAATCAACTTGATAGCCAGGGCCAACAGTTATCTTTGCATTGTGGACATTGCCCCCGCTGGAGGCATCGATCAGGTCAACTCCTAATGGAGTTAACTCATTAGCTAGTCGCACAGAGTCTTCAATAGTCCAGCCACCCTCCGTCCAATCTGAAGCGGAAATGCGGACAAAGAGCGGGACCCTCTCGTTAACACTTGCACGAATCTCTTGAACGACCTCTTTGAGGAAACGAGTACGCCCCTCGAAATCGCCGCCGTATTCGTCGGTACGTTGATTTGAAAGCGGTGAGTAAAACTCATGAAGTAGGTAGCCATGAGCGGCATGGATTTCTAAGAGGTCAAAGCCAGCAGATATAGCTCGCTTCGCGGCGTGGCCAAACTCTTTCACCAGGGCCTTGATCTCTGGAACTGTAAGAGCGCGTGGAACTGGGTAACCTTCGAATGCAATTGCGCTAGGGGCTACAGCCTCCCATCCTCCTTCTTCAGGGGTCGCCATCAGATGATCTGAACCTGGGATAGCGGTGCCACCTTTTCTGCCGGCGTGAGCCAGTTGAATTCCCATTTTGGCGCCCATCGAATGCGCGAAGTCCACGATCGTGGCCCAGGCAGCAACTTGCTCATCGTTGTAGAGGCCAGGACATCCGATTGAAATACGTCCTTCAGGTACAACACCGGTGGCTTCAGCCATGATTAATCCAGCTCCACCAGTTGCAAGCGAACCTAGGTGAACGCGATGCCACTCTCCAACGACTCCATCTTTGGCGGAGTACTGGCACATTGGGCTAACCCAGGCACGGTTTCTAATCTCAACTCCGCGGATTGTGATTGGATCAAATAGCTGTGGCACGTGGCTTCCTAATCTATCTATTGGGGCAATTTATCGGTCAAATTATTGTTTCAATGCTCATTTAATCTCTACCTCTTCGGAAAAGATTACCTGACAATCGGATCTCTTGATTTCAGATCTCTTGAATTCAGGTCTCTTGATTTCAACCTTCTTGAATCCCTGTCGGCGTATTGTGAATTCCCTCCAAGTTTTCGCGAGCCGGTGGCGTCAGATGCTCAGCAGGAATAGTTCCAAGCAATCCTTTTTGAAAATCTTCAAAGGCTTGGATTACTTCGGCCTTTGTATTCATTACAAATGGACCCATCCATGCAACTGATTCGCGAATTGGCTCTCCACCTAAAATCAATACATCCATCGAGGGCGAGCGCGACTCTTGATTCACATCTGCCTTAATGACAAGGGTCGACCCATCCACAAGAACCGCGAGTTGTCCCATCTTTACAGGTTGAGCGCTCTCTCCAACTGTGCCTTTACCGTTGAGGGTATAGACCAGCGCGTTGTAATCCGGGCGCCATGGAATGCGAAGCTCGGCACCTGGAGCCAGAGTTGCATGCACCATTGTTATAGGAGTCTGCGTTGAACCAGGACCAGTATGGCCGGCGAGCTCTCCCGCGATAACTCTTAGTAGAGCGCCACCGTCGGCCGTAGTAAGCAAGGAGACATCATTCGCGCGGATATCTTGGTAGGCAGGTTGAGACCACTTCTTGGCAGCAGGCAGATTTACCCACAACTGAAATCCATGGAAGAGGCCACCGCTAACAACAAGATGCTCGGGTGGGGTTTCGATATGCAGAATTCCAGCGCCAGCAGTCATCCACTGAGTATCGCCATTAGTTATGGTGCCACCACCGCCGTGATTATCTTTGTGGTCAAAGATGCCATCGATGATGTAAGTGACGGTTTCAAATCCGCGGTGTGGGTGCCAGGGAGTGCCCTTAGGCTCACCGGGGGCGTATTCGACTTCACCCATTTGATCCAGGTGAATAAAGGGATCGAGATCGGCCATATCAACACCAGCAAATGCACGGCGAACTGGGAAGCCTTCACCCTCAAAGCCCTGCGGAGCAGTGGTAACGCTCTTAACGCGACGAACCTTGGCATGTGGATCGGCGCTAACTCGTGGCAGGACCGATACATCGCTGACTGTTATAGCTGGCATTTATTGCCTTCTCTCTTCACTACTTAATTGTCTACTTCTTCCTAGTTCCTTCAGTACTTAATTACCTTCTGCATTCAGTTCTAAATTAGCTACTCACTTCAACAGTTAATTGAAGTTTCAACTAACTGAAGTATAGAACGTCTGAGTGGGACTCCGCATTCCCGATCAGACTCCGCATTCCCGATCAGGCTCCGCATGCCCGATCAGGCTCCGCCTCGCCCACACACCCACACACACCGTCCCTTCACTTATCCACACAATCCCCAACTAATCTCAATTTCACCTCTATTTTGTCTGTACCCCAATCCAGGATTCACTCATGGACGAAAGATTCGTTGTCGAGCTACTCGGGAAGACCCCCGGGATTGAAGTGCTTGTCGAACTCGTCAAAATCGACCCCATGACGCTGACCGCTTCGTCGCGGGTGGATTACCTCGCAGCCCTCGAGAAACAAGGAGCGTGGCTCCAGGCTCTCATGCAGATTGCAATCGTTGCTGTAGCCGGCGCCGAGCCCGATAGCGACAAGGGTCTCTACTCGACTGTTGACGACCCTCAACGCGAGGAGATTGCAACAACTCTCAACGTTGCTCCGGTTACCGCCCAATCACGGATAGATGTGGCGCGCGTCCTCACTCAGCACCTCCCCGCAACATGTACCGCATTGGCCAATGGAGAAATTTCAAGTGCCCAAGCAACAGTTATCGCAAAAGAGAGCGCTTCGCTCTTACGTCGAGGAATTGATCCGGATCAACTTAAATATCTCGAGTCGACGGCAATTGCATATGCCGAATTTCATACTCCGGCTCAAGTAACCAATAAAGTGCGAAGTATCGTCGCAAAGATGGAACCAGTTGAATTTGAAGTCGCAGTAGCACAAGCAAGCCAAGGACGCCGAGTCACACTTACACCTCAGCCTCATGGGATGGCTCAAATCATGGCCTTGCTTCCTGCCGTCGAAGCGCAAACCGTATGGTTGGCAATTGATAAATTGGCGAGAGCAAATAAGGAAAAGGGTTTGAGTGTCGATCCATTCGCACAATCATCTGGAAATCGGAACGCTTCAAAATCTGTTTCAGTTTCTGATGCAGGATCAAATTCAGATTCAGGTTTGGAGTCGTTTTCTGATGTGGACTTGGCCTCAGAGTCCCGCGCGGACTCTCTAACAAAGTTCATTTCGATGGGAAATGAACCACTAACTTTGGATCAACTTCGCGCAGATGCGCTCGCCACTATTGCAGGGCAATTTTTAGCGGAGGGAGCAGACGAAAACCTCGCCCATGGTCGTCCAGTGACTTTAAATCTCACCCTAGATCTGCCCACATTTCTTGGACTTAATGAAAATCCGGGAGTGCTTGCGGGTTATGGGGAAATTCCGGCATCCGCGGCAAGGTTGCTAGCAAAAGATGCCAAATGGCGCAGGTTCATCACAGACCCTGTTACTGGAAACCTCCTCGATTATGGCCGACTCACTTATCAGCCTCCCCAACCACTCATCGATTTCATTGTCGCGCGTGACCGCAGATGCAGATTTCCCGGTTGTCGCCAACCAGCCCGGGTGTGCGATATCGATCATGCCATTCCTTGGGAAGAAGGGGGTAAGACATCCAAGGAGAATCTCGGACTTCTCTGCCGAAGACACCACCGCATGAAGACTCATGGCGGATGGGAGCTAACCTCCTTCGAGGACGGCTCTTGTGAGTGGAAGTCACCCGAAGGCAATATCTTCAAAGTAGCTGCCCGGCCACTAAATGAGGTGGCATAAGCAATTTTTAATGGGATATTGAATAGGTAGAAAAGCGAGTGGGC
>CAIMBV010000260.1 GCA_903839355.1 uncultured Actinomycetes bacterium | reverse complement strand
TCAGCCGTTCCGCTGCTTACAACTGAGGTATCACCCAGAGCTTTGAGAGCTGAAGCGATTCCGCCATCTTCAAGAGTCTCGTAAGGGTTCAGGGTGTCTTTTGGAATTAGGTAGAAAGTTTGACCGCTCTTTAAAGTCCCCGCTGCCTGAGAGGCGGAGGCTCCAATGCCTGCCATGCTCGCCACCATGGCAGCGATTGCCATAAGAGGGATTGCACGATTTCTCAACTTCATGTTTGAGTTACCTTTCAACGGCTGACAGCAGTGACTATCAGCGAGTTTGGACGATCCTTTGATCGAAGTAGGCTAAGAAAACTCCCGTTATTGAAACGTGTCAATAGAATTCTAGGCTGATTTCTATTACATTTTCGTTATAGAAGCGGTAAAAGGTCGCGTCTTCGTTGACACGTTTCAATGACCGGCAATAGGCTCAGATGAATTCAGAGCCAAGTAATTTTCTAATATCGGAAATTGGAGCGCACCGTGCATCCCCATGAAGCCGTCCTCAAGGTTGAGCACGTATCAAAATCATTCGGGCTCGTGCAGGCGCTGATCGATGGTTGTGTTGAACTATTTCCAGGAGAAGCTCATGCGCTCCTTGGTGAAAATGGTGCCGGAAAATCGACCCTCGTCAAGATTCTTGCGGGAATTTATGACGTAGATGCGGGAGAGATCATTCTCAATGGAGTCCCCGTAGAAATAACAAGCCCGCTTGCCGCACGAGCCGCAGGTATTGCTGTTATTTATCAAGAGCCAACCTTATTTCCCGATCTCTCAGTCGCTGAAAATATTTTCATGGGGAGACAACCACTGAGTGCTGGTCGAAGGATAGATAAGGCTGAGATGATCCGTCGAACCAAGAGTGTATTTGAAAGACTTGGTGTCGATATCTCAGCTACTCGCAAGGCTCGTGGTCTATCTGTTGCAGATCAACAAATTGTGGAAATTGCTAAAGCAATCTCATTTGATTCAAAGATAATCATTATGGATGAGCCAACTGCAGCATTGACCGAGGTTGAAGTTGCTCGGCTATTCGAAGTTGTAAAAACTTTGCGGTCCGAGGGCTCAGCCATCATGTTCATCTCTCATCGACTTGAAGAAGTATTTGCTATGTGCCAAAGAGTCACAATCATGCGTGACGGAAATTTCGTACGAACCTCAACGATCGAAGAGATATCGCTCGATGAAATAATTTTTTCTATGGTGGGACGGGATATCGTCTCTGTTTACTCTCGGCACAATTCCGAACTAGGAGATTTGATTCTAGATGTCAAAGGGTTGACTCGCGCTGGCGTATTTAAAGACATCAATTTTCAGGTTCACTCCGGGGAGATCGTAGCTCTTGCGGGGCTAGTTGGTGCAGGCCGAACAGAAGTTGCGCGCGGGATTTTTGGAATCGATCCCATTGACGCGGGAGAGATCACCTTTAAGGGCAAGAAATTAAAGTCGGGTTCACCTTTGGCGGCGATGAGTGCAGGTATTGGTTTTGTTCCAGAAGATCGTCGACAACAAGGCCTCGTTATGGACATGGCGATAGATAGGAATGTGGCGCTTGCCTCTATTCATGATTTAACTCGTCTTGGACTAATAAAAGGCGGATCAGAGAAATCTTTAGCTACTCGGTGGGCGAGCCAACTTCAAGTAAAATTCGGGCGTTTTTCTAATCCAGTGAAGACCCTTTCCGGTGGAAATCAACAAAAAGTAGTTCTCGCAAAGTGGTTGGCGAGAACCCCCAGCTTATTAATTATTGATGAACCTACCCGTGGAATTGATATCGGAACCAAATCCGAGGTCCACAAACTCCTTTCGGAATTAGTGTCAAAGGGAATAGGAATCTTAATGATCTCATCGGAGATGCCGGAAGTATTGGGAGTCGCTGATCGGATTTTAGTAATTCACGAAGGCAGACTGTCAGCAGAATTCTCGCGAGCTGAGGCAACCGAAGCTCTCATTATGCGAGCAGCAACGGGACAAGAAAGTGTTGTTGCATGATGGGGGCTTCAATTTATAAGAAATCAAGGAGTAGTAGTTTTCTTCTTAAAGCATTTCAGTTGCGCGAGATGGGCATCTTAATTGCAATTGTCTTAGTGTTTGGCTTAGCGCTCATTAAAAATTCCTCATTCGCAAGCACCGCAAGTATCCAACAACTTCTCTCTGGACCTTCCGTTGTCATTCTATTGGCGGTCGGCGAAACACTCGTCATCATCACTAAGAATGTTGACCTGTCGATCGGCTCAATCTTGGGGCTTTCGGCTTATGTGGTCGGAGATCTCTTCGTTCATCACCAAGGTATGCCAGTTTGGATAGCACTCTTGGCGGGAACGTTCGTTGGTTTGCTGTGCGGACTAATAAATGGCTTAATAGTTGCGTATGCCAAAGTGCCGGCATTGGTTGTAACGCTGGGAATGCTTTATATCATCCGCGGAGTTGATGCATTGCTTGTAAATGGTCGACAGATAGTTCCAAGCAGTATTCCGAACTCTTTCATTAACTTAGGGTCGAATTCGATTCTTGGAATTCCCATCCTGACGCTTATCGCGGGAGCTGCTGTTCTTATCTTCACATACATAATGCGAACCTTCCGCCCTGCTCGCGACTTTTATGCCATTGGCTCTAATACTGAGGCCGCAGTTTTAGCGGGTGTAAGAGTACAACGAAGAGTATTTACCGCTTTTCTTATAAGTGGATCATTAGCGGGTCTTGGTGGAGCACTGTGGTTGGCCGAGTTTGCAACAGTAGGTTCGACTGCTGGGAGTGGCTACGAGCTAAACGTAGTTGCCGCAGTGGTTGTTGGAGGCGTGGCCATATTTGGTGGAAGCGGAACAGTGCTTGGCGCGGCCTTCGGCGCATTGCTTCTGAATACCATTGATCAAGCTTTGGTAGCCTCTCGCGTCTCTTCCTTCTGGAACCAGGCAGTTGCGGGTGCGCTACTACTGGTCGCAATTGCCTTTGACCGATATGTTTCATTGAAAACTGAGCGCGCTCTTCGCGTCGATAGATTTTCGAGCTCGGAGGCGAAATAAATGAGTAATCTAAAAACGCTTTTGAGCGGCCGCAGTCGCACATTGGTGCGATGGGAATTTGGATTAGTTTTGCTCTTGATTGCAACGTTGATCTTTGGGGCGAACGAATCTAAGTATTTCTTAGGGTGGCAAACCTTTTTCTTTGCTGGGCTGAACTTTGGTGAGATTGCCATCATGGCTCTTCCTATGACCCTCATCATTATCACCGGTGAGATCGATCTATCTGTGGCATCAATGCTCGGTTTATCTGCAAGCCTGTTGGGTTACCTCTTCATCCATGGATGGAATATTTGGTTGGCAATGGGCATCTGTCTGATCGTCGGAATTTTAGGCGGCGCTTTGAACGGCGCGCTCATAACGATTCTTGGGCTACCTTCAATTGCGGTGACCATCGGCACCTTGACTCTATATAGAGGAATTGCGCTCATCGTGCTCGGAAGTAATACAGCACAAGGCTTTCCGGTGAGTTTCACTAAGTTGAGTCTGCCAATAGCCCACACCCACCTTGCTTGGGATTTTGCGATATTTATCGTTCTGGCCCTCGTTTTCGGAGTCATCCTCCACTCCACCGCCTTGGGGCGATCCATCTTTGCGATTGGGCTCCAACCAGAAACTGCCTTTTTCTCGGGCATCCGGGTCAAGCGCATAAAGTTCAGCCTTTATGTAGTCTCAGGTCTAATTTCTGCCTTTGCTGGACTTCTCTACACCTTCCAACAATCGAGTTCCGCATCTGATACCGGGTTGGGATTGGAACTCAATGTCGTCGCAATCGCGCTCTTTGGCGGAATCTCAATCTTTGGAGGTAGGGGAACGATAATTGGGGTCGTGCTCGCGGTATGTGTCTTTGGAAGTCTGCAGGCATCATTAACTGCAATTAATGTCTCAGCACAAGCTCAAAATATTGTGACTGGCTGTCTCTTACTCGTGAGCGTTCTGCTTCCGAATTTAACGCAGAGTTTTAGCGGCACTAAACGAAAACTTCAAAGGCGAAAGGTGGTCGGAACACAGTGACTCAAAGAATCTGTTTTCAATTACGAATCAATCCGATTCATGCCGCCGAATACAAGGAACGACATGCAGCCGTCTGGCCAGAGATGTTGGAAGCGCTCACAAAATCCGGTTGGAAAAACTACTCACTCTTTCTAGATCCACACGGGGTGTTGATTGGCTACCTAGAGTGTGAAGACTTTGATGAGTGTGTGAGATTGATGAATGAGACAGATATAAATGCCAAATGGCAGGCTTCAATGGCGAAGTTCTTTCTTGGTTTAGATGGCGGCGCACCAGATGGTGCCATCGTCCCACTAGAGCATATTTTTTATTTGCCCTAGTTTTAACTTAGGAAAGGTTAATTGTGCCGGACAACATAGATCGTCAGTTTCCAAATCCGAAAGATTTAGCTCCACTTCTTAAATTTCAACTTCCCACCATTCATCGAAAGCAACGCCGCCTAGAGCGCGCTCTTGACATCTGGGATCTACGTGAGATCGCAAAGAGGCGCACCCCTCAAGGACCATTTGATTACACAGATGGCGCGGCTGAAACAGAGGCGAGTCTCCGTCGAGCGCGGCAAGCCTTTCTAGATCTCTCCTTTGTGCCTAACATTTTGCAAGATGTCTCTGCGGTTAATTTGAGCAGGCAGACGCTAGGAAGAACTTTTGGAATGCCTGTTGGTATTGCTCCCACTGGTTTCACTCGCATGATGCAGTCCGAAGGTGAGAGAGCTGGAGCCAAGGCAGCTGCTCGCTTCGACATTCCATTCACCTTGTCGACTCTTGGCACGACCTCAATTGAGAAGGTTGTTGCGGCTGCCCCCCATGGTGAAAATTGGTTTCAACTTTATATGTGGAAAGATCGTGAAGCGAGCATGGCCTTAGTTGAACGAGCAAAGAGTGCGGGGGTCAAGAACCTTGTTCTTACGGTTGACGTACCTGTTTCAGGAGCGCGATTGCGGGATAGTCGAAATGGACTAACGGTCCCTCCTAAATTGAGCGCCAAAACACTTATAAATGCGATTCCCCGGCCTGAGTGGGTTTGGAATTTCTTGACAACAGCCCCACTTGAATTTGCATCCATGTCGAGTTGGAACGGCACGGTTGGAGAGCTATTGGACTATATGTTTGACCCGACGATGACTTTTGAGGATCTCAAGTGGGTACGTGAACAGTGGGATGGAACTCTCACAATTAAAGGAATTCAAAACGTGGAAGATGCGAAGCGCTGCGCCAAATTCGGGGTTGATGCCATCATTCTTTCAAATCACGGTGGCAGGCAATTAGATCGAGCGATCGCTCCTCTACATTTACTTGTCGATGTGAAGCGGGAGCTGAAAGGTGATCTTGAAGTTCACCTCGATACAGGCATTATGCATGGCGGCGACATTGTGGCGGCGATCGCACTTGGTGCGCAGTTCACATATATCGGTCGAGCATATTTATATGGGTTGATGGCAGGTGGACAGGAGGGCGTAGAGCGGGCTCTTACCATCTTGCGAGATCAGATGACGCGCACCATGAAACTATTAGGTGTAAAAACGCTAGAAGAGTTGGAACCGAAACACGTCAAACTGTTGGCTACTCATGCCGGACTAGGAAAATTACCTCAATAACCCAAATCAGTTTCATTAAAAATTATTTAGATCCAACCACTCCTTAATTTCTAAGACCGATTTCTGAGTTTGTGAGACCCAACCACTCATCCAAAGAAAGGCGTGTATCTGCCCTGGAAAGCAGGTGTACTTAACGTTAACCCCGAGTTCCGCTGCCTTCTTGGCAAATGCGCTACCTTGATCGCGCAAGGGATCGTACTCAGCAGTTTGAATCAATGTTGGTGGCAAATTTTTTATCGATCCCGAGAGGTATGGCGATACGTATGGATGCGAACGGTCCCCCTCGTCGCCAAGATAGTTAGTAGTAAACCAATCCATGGCTTCCCTTTCCAATAGGTAACCGGATGCGTATGTTGAAGCACTTTCGTATTCGTTAAATACATCGAGGACCGGATAGAGAAGTATCTGAAATGCAGGAGCAGTAAGACCATTATCTATTGTGTAGAGGGAGACAGCTGCAGCAAGGTTGCCTCCTGCGCTATCACCTCCAATACCGATTCGAGCGGGAGCAACTCCCAACCGCTCAGCGTTTTTCTGCACCCAAACGAGAGTGGCTAAAGAATCTTGTAGTGGAATCGGGAAGCGATGCTCAGGTGACTTTTGATAGTTAGGTGCGATAACAACTGTTTCACTCAATTGGGCAAGTAGGCGATGAGGCGTATCTGCTAGTTCAATATTGTTGGACGTCCACCCACTGCCATGTAAGAAAATCAGCGCTCGCAGCGGCTTTATGCTTGCAGTTTTAGGAATGTAAATTCGAATTGGGATATCGGCGGTAGGGGTAATAACAAACTCATGAAGAACCTTCTCAACCGGTGCGGGTTCTCCTTGGTACTTTTTCCACTGATATGCCTCACTACGAAAGATTTGGGGCGTGGTCTGTGAGAGAGGAGTTCCGGGAGTTTGAGTAAAGTCAGTTAAAAAGGCTGCAACCTCAGGATCGAGCTCCCCCATGAAATCTCTCCCTTCGGGCGGGTGGTGTAGGTAGCCGAAGGTTAGAGCAGATCGGAAAGAGACGCCTGAATAAGGAAGATGGCGGGAATAAACCTTCTCTCCACCCTGTTACCTGATCAACTCATAACTTGAGCCGCGTCGACTCAATCTTTTGACAGGCAACGACTCAAGGGCGAGAATTCTGTCAGGCCCAGACGTAAAACGGGCGGGAGCCCCCTCGGGGGCGTATGAGAGGGAGATATAAATGGCTAGAGCCGTAGGAATTGATTTGGGAACAACAAATAGCTGTGTGAGCGTGCTGGAGGGTGGCGAACCCACCGTTATTGCCAACGCTGAAGGTGCCCGAACAACCCCGTCGATCGTTGCCTTCGCTAAAAATGGCGAGGTTTTGGTCGGAGAGGTGGCAAAACGTCAATCTGTCACAAATGTGGATCGGACGATCCGTTCCGTAAAACGCCATATGGGGACGTCGTGGACCAAAGAGATAGATGGCAAGAAGTACACCCCACAAGAGATTTCAGCACGTATTTTGATGAAGCTAAAGCGCGATGCCGAGTCTTATCTCGGTGACACCGTCTCTGATGCTGTCATCACCGTACCTGCTTACTTCGATGATGCACAGCGCCAGGCGACCAAGGAGGCTGGAGAGATCGCCGGACTTAATGTCTTGCGTATCGTCAACGAGCCAACCGCTGCAGCTTTTGCATATGGTTTTGATAAGGGCGATAAGGAGCAGACAATCTTGGTCTTCGACCTTGGCGGTGGAACCTTCGACGTATCACTCCTTGAAATGGGAGAAGGCGTTATTGAGGTTAAGGCAACCAACGGAGATAACCACCTCGGTGGAGATGACTGGGATCAAGCCCTAATCGATCACCTCGTTGCCACATTTAAGAAGGCAAACGGCATCGACCTTACAAAGGACAAGATGGCAATGCAGCGCGTTCGCGAAGCTGCCGAGAAGGCGAAGATCGAACTCTCATCTTCTGCTCAAACATCAATCAACCTGCCATACATCACTGTCGATGCAGAGAAGAATCCACTCTTCTTGGATGAGACAATTACTCGAGCACAGTTCCAGAGCATGACTGCAGATCTTCTTGCACGATGCAAGGGACCATTCCAGACCGTACTTAAGGATGCTGGAATTCCAATCGCTGACATTGATCACGTTGTACTCGTTGGTGGATCAACCCGCATGCCAGCCGTCGTTGATTTGGTTCGTGAGCTCACCGGTGGGAAAGAACCTAACAAGGGTGTTAACCCTGATGAGGTTGTTGCCGTTGGTGCAGCACTACAAGCTGGTGTGCTTAAGGGAGATGTAAAGGACATCCTTCTCCTCGATGTCACTCCTCTATCTCTTGGTATCGAAACCAAGGGTGGCGTAATGACAAAGTTGATCGAGAAGAACACCACCATCCCAACGAAGCGATCTGAAATTTTCACAACAGCTGACGACAATCAGCCTGCTGTACAAATTCAGGTTTTCCAAGGTGAGCGCGAAATTGCTAGCGCTAATAAGCGACTAGGAATGTTCGAACTCACTGGAATCGCACCAGCCCCACGTGGAATTCCACAAATTGAAGTCACCTTCGATATCGATGCCAACGGCATTTTGCACGTTGCTGCAAAGGATCTGGGAACCGGTAAAGAGCAGAAGATCACCATTAGTGGTGGATCATCTCTCTCTAAGGAAGAGATCGATCGCATGGTGAAAGATGCCGAGGCACACGCTGAGGAAGATAAGCAGCGTCGTGATGAGGCTGAGACTCGCAATATTGGTGACAGTTTGGTCTACCAGACTGAAAAATTCATCAAGGACAACGAGGAGAAGCTCTCTCAAGGTGATGCTGCCTCCAAGAAGTCAGATGTTGAAAGCGCTCTTGTTGAACTCAGGAGCGCCTTAGCGGGAACCGATGTGAGCGCAATTAAGTCGGCTACCGAGAAGGTCTCAACCCTGAGCCAAGAGCTCGGAGCATCTCTCTATGCAGCTAACGCTGCATCTGCATCAGAGGCACCAAAGGCTGATGATGGCGTAGAGGATGCAGAGATTGTAGAAGAGCAGTAATGACTGAAGAGCCAACTGGCGCAGAGAGTGCTGAACAAGCGCTCTCTGACGCAGTCGCTGAGGCGATAGCAGAAGTTGATCCAGTAGCTGTACTCACCAGCGATCTACAACGACTGCAAGCCGACTTCCAGAATTACCGCAAGCGCGTTGATAAAGAGCGCATTGAATCTGCTGAGGTTGTGACAGGAATTGTTCTCTCTCAACTGCTTGGCGCGCTAGATGACATTGATCGTGCACAAGAGCATGGCGAGTTAACTGGCGGGTTTAAGGCGGTAGCTGATCAACTTACCAACACGACGGTAAAGTTAGGTCTCACAAAGTTTGTTGATACTGGCGTGGCATTTGATCCGCATATTCATGAGGCGCTAATGCACGAGACATCATCTGAAGTAACCGAAACTCAAGTCACGAAGGTCTTGCGTCCAGGTTATAAATTTAAGGAGAGAGTTCTCCGCCCGGCACAAGTTATTGTCACGGATCCCGAGTAAGTTAATTAGCAAATACAACGAGCACTAGATAAATTAAAAAGAGAGAAGTTGAACTAAATGGCCGCCAAGGATCTGTACGAGAAAGATCTCTACAAGATCCTTGGCGTCTCCAAAAATGATGACGCCGCAGCAATTAAGAAGGCGTATCGAAAATTGGCTAAAGATCTGCACCCAGATAAGACCAAGGGTGATAAGAAATTAGAAGATCGCTTTAAAGAGGTCTCCGAGGCTTATGAAGTTCTCTCCGATGATAAGAAGCGCGCTGAATATCAAGAGATGCGCGATGCATTTACAACCGGCCGAGTCCCACGCGGAGGACAACAGAGCCAAGGCGCAGGATTTTCGGGAGCGGGCTTTGAAGATATCTTCGGTGGCGGATCTTCAAACGACATTTTCTCAACGCTCTTTGGCGGAGGTAGTCGAGCTCCTCGCCGCGGTCAAGATTTACAGACCGAGACAACTATTTCATTTCGTGATGCCATCTTTGGTCGCGAGATAACCCTGCGTGTTGGTGATCAAACCATCACCACGCGTGTACCCGCCGGAATCAAAGATGGTGGGAAAATCAAACTCAAAGGAAGAGGAGCCACTGGACCCGCAGGCCCCGGTGATCTTTTCATCATTATTCATGTAACAAAGCATCCGGTCTTTACCCGCGACGGCAACAACTTATTGATGACGCTTCCAGTGACCTTTACTGAGGCGGCGCTTGGCGCTGATATCGCCGTTCCCACTTTGAGCGGTGAAGATGTGACGGTGCGTTTAGCACCAGGAACTCAAAATGGAAAAGTTCTGCGGGTTAAAGGCCGTGGGGTAACCAAGGACTCCCAGTCCGGTGACCTCCTCATAACCGTGGAAGTCCACGTCCCGCAGCGTTTAGATAGCAAGGCAAAAGGAGCGTTGCAGGAATTTGCTGAACTTACCAAGGCAGAGTCGCCACGTATCCACCTCAAGGAGAGGGCCGGGGCATGACACCAGAACTACACCCAGATGATGACCAAGCGGTTTATGTAATTTCCGTGGCCGCAGAGTTATCTGGAATGCACCCGCAAACTTTGCGTCAATACGATCGCATGGGGTTGGTATCACCTGGTCGAGCAAGCGGAAGAGGACGTCGTTACTCCTTGCGCGACATTGCCTCACTTCGCAATATCCAGCGACTTGTCGGGGATGGTATCAACCTTGCGGGAATCAAAAGGATTATGGAGTTGGAATCAGCTGTGGCAAATATGGCCCTTGAGGTCGCGAAATTGCGGACCGAGGTTGATGCACTTATGGCTGCAAACCCACCTCGCGCGCTTGTGAAGCACACCGGGCAGAGTGTGGTGATTTACAAAGAAGAGTAGATAGGGTTTCGCCATGACTTCACGCGAGCAGCTTAAATCTGAAATTCTTAACAAGGCAGTTGTTTACGGAAAGGTCATTCTCTCCTCTGGCAAGGAGGCTGACTATTACGTCGACCTACGTCGCATAACTTTGGATTCAACTGCTGCACCACTGGTCGGCGAGGTAATGCTTGAACTCACCAAGGACTGGGATTACGAAGCTGTCGGAGGTTTAACTCTGGGAGCCGATCCAGTTGCTACCGCAATGATGCATGTAGCAGCCCGTCAGGGACGAAAACTTGATTCTTTTGTAGTTCGTAAGGCAGAGAAGGCTCATGGACTACAGAGAAGAATAGAAGGTCCCGATGTTGCTGGTAAGCGAGTTCTTGCCGTGGAGGACACCTCAACCACGGGAAGTTCAGTTCTAACTGCGGTAGAAGCTCTTAAAGAGGCTGGCGCAATTGTGGTTGGAGTAGCTGTGATTGTTGAGCGAGGCGCCGCACAGACCGTGAGTGATGCGGGGCTGGAATACCGCGCCGCTTATCAGTTGGCGGATCTAGGCTTATAAAACTTTTAAGAGAGGTGCTTACGACTGCGCCACTCTTTGAATATCTCCCAACCCAATGGCACTACTGTGATCACGGCGATAGCCAACACAATATCAGTGAGATATTTTGAGATGGTATGCGCAAAGGTATTTCCGGCTGCATAAGAGCCCCAAATCAAGATCTGAGTCCATAAGATTGCACCGAAAATATTCCAAAAGGTAAAGGTTTTAAAAGGTACTCGAATAATTCCCGAGAGTGGATTGATGAGGCCACGTACGACAGGAATGAAGCGACCAAGTACGATCGCGCGACCACGACCATATTTTGTGATGTACTTTTCGGCCGACTTGATCTTGCCTGGGTCGAAGAATTTAGAGTTTGGCCTGCTGAAGATTTTGATGCCGTAATGCCATCCCAGCCAGTGGCCGAATTGCGAACCGATGATGGCGGCTAGAGGAGCTCCAACGGCTACGAGTCCAATATTGAGGTGATGGCCGTGGGTCGAGCCGATGCCAGCGGCGAAGAGTCCGGCGGTGATGAGCAGGGTGTCACCAGGGAGACCGATGATCAGAGGCAGTCCAGTCTCCAGAGCCAAAATTGCGAAGATGATGACCAAGGAGTAGTTCGAATTGAGGGCTGAGGTGACGCTTATGAAGCTCATAGGGGCTAAAGGATACTGATTGGTGGCTGGAAATTTGTCATACACCTTATATATATGTGTAACCTTTCAACCCTTAGGAAGACCCTTAAAAGAAACTAGATCCCCCAACCGCCCCTATCCACTCAATGAGGAGTCAAAATAGTGACGACATCCGTGCAAGTCACCGGAACTAATCTAATTTACGTCTTTATCGTTCTTGGAGTATCTCTGCTCGCGCTAGCCATCGCATATGGTCTTCGCGCGCAGGTGTTGGCTCAATCCGATGGAACAGAGAAGATGAAGGAGATAGCAGCTGCAGTTCAAGAGGGCGCAGCGGCATATCTCAATCGCCAGTTCAGGACACTCTCAGTCTTCGTGGCGATCGTCTTCGTATTGCTCTTTGCACTTCCTGGCCACGCCGATATTCGGATCGGCCGTTCCATATTCTTCTTGCTCGGAGCTCTCTTTAGCGCCGCCGTCGGATACAACGGAATGTGGTTGGCGGTTCGCGCAAATGTCCGCGTTGCTGAGGCAGCTCGCCAGAAGTCTGCCGAGAAGGCGGTCAAGATCGCCTTCCGTACCGGTGGCGTCGTGGGAATGACCACAGTGGGTCTTGGACTTCTAGGTGCTTCACTGGTTGTAATCATCTACCGCGCAAATGCTCCTGAGGTTCTAGAAGGCTTTGGTTTCGGCGCCGCAATGCTTGCGATGTTTATGCGCGTGGGTGGCGGCATATTTACCAAGGCTGCCGATGTCGGTGCCGACCTGGTGGGTAAGGTCGAACAAAATATTCCCGAGGATGACCCTCGTAACGCTGCAACAATCGCAGATAACGTGGGCGATAACGTCGGTGACTGCGCTGGAATGGCAGCAGACCTCTTCGAGTCATATGCAGTAACACTTGTCGCAGCTTTGATCCTTGGTAAGGCAGGCTTCGGTGATGCTGGTCTTATCTATCCACTAATCGTTCCTGCAATCGGAATTGTGACTGCGATTATCGGAGTATTTATTACCCGACTTCGCTCCACTGATCGCTCCGCAATGCAGGCAATCAATCGTTCATTCTTCCTATCTGCAATTATTTCTGCAGTCTTGGTTGGATTCGCAACCTTTACGTATCTACCTGGTTCTATGAAGTTGTTAACAGGGTTAGACCCAGCACATACTTCAAGCAATGTAAATCCACGTCTGCTGACATTCGGCGCTGTTCTCATTGGAATTGTTCTCGCTGCTGCAATTCAGGTCTTGACCGGATTCTTTACTGAGATCGGTCGTCGCCCAGTTAATGATGTCTCGGCATCCTCCAACACTGGCTCGGCAACTGTCATTTTGGCCGGTATTGCGATTGGATTCGAATCAGCCGTTTACTCTGCACTGTTGATCGCTGCAGCTGTATTTGGTGCATTTCTACTTGGGCACGGCTCAATCGTACTTAGCCTCTTTGCTATCTCGCTCGCCGGTACCGGACTTCTCACAACAGTTGGAGTTATCGTTGCAATGGATACCTTCGGACCCATTTCAGATAACGCCCAAGGTGTTGCTGAAATGTCTGGCGATGTCCACGGTGAAGGCGCCGCAATCCTTACATCACTAGATGCTGTAGGTAATACAACCAAGGCGATTACTAAAGGAATTGCGATTGCCACCGCTGTGCTTGCAGCTACCGCGCTCTTCGGAGCATTTACAAATGCAATCTTGAAGGCGGTGAGTGATGCAGGTAAGACCGCATCCACTCTCAACCTGCAATTCCAAGGAGTTCTAGATATTGCCAACCCACGTAATCTGGTGGGCTTAATCATTGGAGCATCTGTTGTATTCCTTTTTTCAGGACTCGCTATCAACGCGGTTTCACGCGCTGCAGGTGCAGTTGTCGTTGAAGTCCGTGAGCAGTTCCGCCTACACCCAGGAATCATGGATGGGACCGAGAAGCCTGAGTACGGTCGCGTAGTTGATATCTGTACTCGCGATTCATTGCGTGAGCTTGTCGCTCCTGGATTGCTCGCTGTTATGGCTCCTATTGCAGTTGGTTTTGGACTCGGCGTCGGTGCACTCGGTGCTTACCTCGCAGGTGCCATCGGAACTGGAACACTCATGGCGGTCTTCCTTGCTAACGCTGGTGGAGCATGGGATAACGCAAAGAAGATGGTTGAAGATGGTCATCACGGCGGAAAGGGGTCAGATGCCCATGTCGCGACGATCGTTGGAGATACCGTTGGTGATCCATTCAAAGACACCGCCGGTCCTGCTATCAATCCACTGCTTAAAGTTATGAACTTGGTAGCGCTCCTGATTACGCCTGCAATTGTCTCCTTCTCACTCAAGGGTCATGCAGTTGCAAGTGGATTGATCGCACTCTTCGCTGTCATTGTTATTGTCTACGCTTTAGTTCGAAGCGCTAGAGCTGGGACAGTTATCGCATAACTGTCTCGGTTTAGAGTGAGGGCAGAAGGCTCTCTCTTTGCCTTCAAGATCCTTTAGGAGTTAATTAATTTGGGTATCAAGCTTGTTATCGTGGAGTCCCCTGCAAAGGCGCGCAAGATCGGCGCCTTTCTAGGAGACGAATACGTGGTGGAAGCTTCGGTAGGCCACATTCGTGATCTGCCGCAGCGCGCCGCTGATATCCCTGCCGAGTACAAGAAAGTTGCTTGGGCCAAAGAGGGTGTAAATATCGAAGAAGATTTCGCACCTCTTTATGTCATTAACCCAGATAAGCGAGCGAAGGTTAACGAGTTAAAAGCTCTCATGAAAAACGCCGATGAACTCATTCTCGCCACCGATGAGGACCGCGAGGGTGAAGCGATCGCTTGGCACCTTATAGAAGTCTTACGTCCCAAGATTCCGATTAGTCGAATGGTCTTCCATGAAATTACAAAGGAAGCGATCCAAGAGGCAGCACATAACACTCGCGATCTTGATTATCGATTAGTAGATGCGCAGGAGACGCGCCGAGTACTTGATCGACTTTATGGATATCGACTCTCTCCAGTTCTCTGGAAAAAGGTGATGCCTCGAATTAGCGCCGGTCGCGTGCAATCTGTTGCAACCAGGTTAATTGTTGAACGCGAACGCGAACGTATGGCCTTTATCTCTTCAGCGTGGTGGGATCTCAAGGCGCAGACCGAGAAGAACTTCACAGCACGTTTAATCTCTTTAGGTGGTAAACGCGTTGCCACTACAAATGATTTCGATGAGAACGGCGGACTCAAAGAGAAATCCGCTAGCAATATCCTCTTGCTTGATGAGGCATCTGCGAATGAGTTAACACAGAGCCTTAGCGGTCAAAAGCTCACAGTCTTGAGCACAGACGAATCACCTCGCACCGAGCGCCCTAAGGCACCATTTACAACATCGACGATGCAACAGGATGCTGGTTCGCGACTTGGTTGGGGTGCGCAATTGACCATGCGCGTTGCTCAACGTCTCTATGAAAACGGCTACATCACCTATATGCGTACCGATTCTGTAACCCTTTCGCAGACTGCCATTTCATCTGCTAGGGCTCAGGCTGCTTCGCTTTATGGCAAGGAGTACATCCCAAGCAGTCCGCGACTATATGAGGGCAAGACCAAGAACGCCCAAGAGGCGCACGAGGCGATTCGTCCTGCCGGAGATGTATTTAAGACTCCTGGCGAGCTCGCCCCAGAGCTAAGCCGCGACGAATTCGCGCTCTATGACTTGATTTGGAAGCGAACCATCGCATCCCAAATGGCCGATGCCAAGAAGATGCAGATGCGCGTCGACTTTGAAGCGATAACACGAAATAAAGAGTCTGCAACCTTTCGCGCAAATGGATCGGTTATTACCTTCCCAGGATTCTTAGCGGCATACGAAGATGTTCAGGAAGAAGGTGCTGCCGACATTGATGACGAGGCAAAGCGCCTTCCACCAATGTCTGTTGGAGACGTCATTGGTGTAAACCAATATACCTGCGAGGGTCATGAGACCAAACCTCCTGCACGCTATACCGAACCAACTTTGGTAAAGAAGCTTGAAGAGCTTGGAATCGGTCGACCATCAACATTCGCTTCGATCATCTCCACCATCCAAGATCGTGGTTACGTTGCAAAACGTGGACGCGCACTAGTTCCCACCTTCTTAGCATTTAGCGTCACTGGTTTGCTCGAACAACATTTTTCTAAATTAGTTGATTATGAATTTACCGCTTCAATGGAAGAAGACCTTGACAAGATAGCTAACGGTGAGGCAGATCGCGTTGAGTGGTTAACTCGCTTCTTCTATGGCCACGACGATATTCCCGGACTTGAAGCACTCGCATCGGATTTAGGTGCGATCGATGCGCAACAGATAAATACGATGAAGATGGGCCAAGATATTGAAATTCGAGTCGGTCGATTTGGCGCATATATTCAGCAAGGCGAAGGCGATAATAGAAAGTTCGCCAACATTCCAGAGAATATGGCGCCGGATGAATTGACTTTAGCGGTTGCCATTGAACTCCTTGCCAGACCATCTGGAGAGCGTGAGTTGGGAGTCGAACCGGAGACCGGATACCCACTCGTAGCAAAATCGGGACGCTTTGGCCCATATGTTGCGCAAATTTTGCCGGAGCCCGAGCTAGTAGTTGATAAGAAGACGGGTGAACTCAAGAAGCCGCGCAAGAAGAAGGATGATCTAAAGCCAAAGACCGCCTCTCTGTTATCAACCATGTCGCTGGACACAATCACTCTAGATGACGCTCTTAAATTGATGTCATTGCCACGCACCTTGGGTGAATATGAGGGCGAGAAAATCACGGTGCAGAACGGACGATACGGTCCATACCTAACGAAAGGTGCCGATTCCCGAACTCTCACCTCAGAAGATCAGTTATTCACAATTACCCTTGATGAAGCGATTGCGATCTACAAGGAACCGAAGGTGCGCAGGCGGGGTGTCGCCAAACCTCCTGTAAAAGATTTAGGTATAGACCCTGCTTCACAAAAACCTGTATTGGTTAAGGATGGTCGATTCGGTTTGTATGTCACAGATGGTGAAACAAATGCCACGCTACGACGCGGCGATACCGTCGAGTTCCTCACGCTAGAACGCGGAATGGAGTTGTTGGCAGGTCGGCGCGCATGGGAGGCCGAAAACGGTGGAGCTACTCGAGTCAAGAAGAAGGCGACCCGTTCAAAGAAGAGCGCCCCGAGTCTTACCGCAAAGGTAGTCAAAGCAACGGGTGCACCTAAAGCAAAGAAGAAGGCGGCCTCTGGAAGAGGAAAAGCCACTTCTAGCGCCACCCTCTAGGCTTAACCCATGTCTCAGGCGCTGCCTTACCCATCCGCCCCCGCACAATCGGAGTCGCGTAGCGTCCTTGCAATTCCGGCCTTTCGCAAACTTTGGAACAGCATGGCTCTCTCCTCATTTGGAGATTGGCTAGGACTTTTGGCGACTACCGCGCTAGCTTCAGATCTAGGCGGTAACTACAAGAAGGCCAATTTCGCTATCGCCGGTGTTTTCATAGTTCGACTTCTTCCTGCGGTCTTGCTCGGCCCAATCGCTGGAGTAATCGCGGATAAGTTTGATCGTCGCAGACTCATGATTGTCTGTGACATTTTGCGTTTTGGCTTCTATCTCTCTATTCCACTCGTGCATACCTACATCTGGTTGTATACCGCAACGGCAATTGTGGAGACCGTAACTCTCTTCTGGTCACCAGCTAAAGAGGCTTCGGTTCCAAATTTAGTTCCAAAAGATAAACTTGAATCTGCTAACCAAATGACTCTGATCGCGAGCTACGGAAGTGCTCCCTTCGGCGGAATTATGTTCTCGCTTCTCGCAGGGGTAGCCACGGTCATAGCCCCATTTACTAATACGCGTTACTCATCAACCGCAGATCTAGCCTTATACATAGATTCGGTTACCTTCTTGTATACCGCGTGGGTGGTCTACCGACTCAAGAGCATTCCTAAAGGCGCAGCATCTAAGAGCGCTGTCAATGACAACATTGGAAAATCTCTCGTTGACGGATTTAAATTTGTCTCTCATTCCAAGGTCATTAGCGGATTGATTATTGGAATGCTCGGTGCCTTCTTTGCTGCTGGCGCCGTAATTGGTTTGGGCAAGACCTTCGTCACCGATCTCAACGCAGGTGATGCTGCCTATGGAATCCTCTTTGTTGCAGTTTTCACAGGACTTGCTCTTGGTATCTGGCTCGGACCTAAGATCTTCGGGCAATTTTCTAGACGCCGAATCTTTGGAATTTCATTAACCATCTCCTCTGCCTTCCTAGTTATCTTCTCTCTTGTCTCAAATATCGTGCTTGCTATTTTGATGACGATCTCATTGGGAGCGTTTGCTGGTCTCTCTTTTGTGACCGGCATGACGCTGCTCGGAATGGAAGTTGAAGATGAGGTTCGTGGTCGAGTAAACGCCTTCGTGCAATCACTCACACGAATCTCACTACTTATCGTTCTCGCCGTGGGTCCAGTTTTGGCTGCTGTTATTGGCCGACATGAATTTACGATTGATAATGTTCATCTACATTACAGTGGCGCGGCATTTACCCTCTTTGGTGCGGGTGTTATTGGTCTTGTTGTAGGAATCTTCTCCTACAAGAGAATGAAGGATCGACCTAATGTCTCTTTCTTCTCGGATATTGTGGCGGCATTCAGAGGTGAACTCGGAGGAATTACGGGACAGAACCATAAAGGCCTATTTATAGCCTTTGAAGGTGGCGAGGGATCCGGAAAATCAACACAGGCAGATTCCCTTAAGAAATACTTGGTGAGCATTGGGGAGTCGGTTGTCATTACCCGTGAACCGGGTGGAACGGTTTTAGGAAAGCAATTACGCAAAATTTTGCTTGATCCCAAGACTGGCGATATCTCTCCTCGTTCCGAAGCGCTGCTTTATGCGGCAGACCGCGCTAACCATGTGTATTCAGTTATTCAACCCGCACTCCTGAACGGCGATGTCGTAATAACGGATCGCTATTTAGATTCATCTATCGCATATCAGGGCGCAGGACGCGTACTTCAACCAAACGAAGTGGCACGCATTTCGCGTTGGGCAACCGAATCACTAACGCCCGACCTGACCTTTATCTTGGATCTCCCAGCCGAGATCGGTCTCGGAAGGCTTGAAAGT
>CAIMBV010000259.1 GCA_903839355.1 uncultured Actinomycetes bacterium | reverse complement strand
GCTTTTAAGTCTGGCAAAGATCTACTTACCTCTGATCTCGAGATTTTTATCAAATCTAGTTTGATGATTACCAAGGAGCAAAAATGAAGGCATACACACAATCATGAGCACCGCGCGCTCATGAGTAAGGCACTTATTTAGGCTTCAGCGATAGACGCAGGGGCCGAGAACCAGGAAGGCAACTGTGGCAAAGGTCCGCGTTTACGAGTTAGCAAAAGAGTTAGGGCTCGACAGTAAAGAGCTCCTCGCTAAGTTACAAGAAGTTGGCGAGTTCGTTAAGTCAGCATCATCCACGGTAGAAGCACCTGTCGTGCGCAAGTTGATGGAGAAGTTCCCCGAGATGAAACCAGCCGAGGGGGCTCCCGCAAAGAAGGCAACTGCCAAGAAGGCTGCGCCTAAGAAGGCAGAACCAACTCAAGCCGAGATTGATGCTGCCATCGCGCAGCTTGATGAGAGCACCCGAAATCAATTAGGAATTTCTGCGGGATCAACGGCGCCAGTATCTGCCGTTCCGCGTCCCCCTGTTGTGCCGGCAGTTCCTGCTGCACCTGCAGCGACTCCACCAAGTGATGCACCAGCAGCGGAGAGTGCGCTACCAAAGCCACCTCGCCCAGGTAATAATCCATTTGCAACTCCAAACCCAGCACAGGTAGCGGGAGCAATTCCACGCCCTCCTCGCGCTGGCAACAATCCATTCTCTTCAACAGTTGGTGGCGCAATTCCACGCCCACCAGCAAACCGCCCTATTCGTCCAGGTGAGCGTCCTCCGATGTCGGGCAATCGCCCTGGCGCAGTTCGCCCCGGTTTTGCAGCTAGACCAGCACGTCCAGGTGGAGCTCCGGCAACAGGTGCACCTCGTCCAGGTGGAGCAGCTGGTGGTTCCCCATATCGCTCTCCATCAGCAGCACCAAGCACAACAGGTCCATCGAACTTTGGTGGCAAGGGTGGCGGTCGTCATCAACGTGGTGGAACTGCAGGTGCCTTTGGAAAGCAGGGAAGCAAGAAGGGTAAGGCGCATAAGAGCAAGAAGGCTCTGCGCGAAGAGTTCGACAATATGGCGGCCCCTTCTCTTGGTGGAGCAGTTGTTCCACATGGAGATGGCAAGACCGTTATTCGTCTTCGTCGCGGTGCGACACTTATGGATTTCGCCGAGAAGATCAATGGCGATCCAGCCTCACTAGTCTCAGCACTCTTCCATTTAGGAGAGATGGTTACAGCGACTCAATCGGTCGATGAAGATACCTTCAAGATTTTGGGTGGCGAACTCGGTTTCGTAATTCAAGTTGTTAGCCCTGAAGATGAAGATCGCGAACTTCTAGAAGAGTTCGATATCAATCTAGAGCAAGAGCTAGAAGATATAGATGATGCCGATCTCGTGGTGCGCTCGCCAATTGTTACGGTGATGGGTCACGTTGATCACGGTAAGACACGTCTCTTGGATGCGATCCGCAAGACCGAAGTTATTAAGTCTGAGGCCGGCGGAATCACTCAGCACATTGGTGCTTACCAGATTCATCGCATGCATGAGGGTGTCGAACGCGCTATTACCTTTATCGATACACCTGGTCACGAAGCTTTCACAGCGATGCGTGCTCGTGGTGCCAAGGTAACTGATATTGCAATCTTGGTTGTTGCTGCGGATGACGGTGTGATGCCTCAGACCATTGAAGCACTCAACCATGCTCAAGCAGCCGATGTACCAATCGTGGTCGCTGTTAACAAGGTTGATAAAGAAGGCGCAAACCCAGACAAGGTCCGCCAACAATTAACCGAGTACAACTTGATCGCTGAAGAGTATGGCGGAACCACAATATTCGTTAACGTCTCGGCAAAATCAGGCGAAGGCTTAGATGAGTTGATCGATAGCGTTCTTCTTACTGCCGATGCCGCTTTGGATCTTCGCGCAGTTGCCGATGACGATGCACGTGGTGTGGCTATTGAAGCTAACCTCGATAAGGGTCGTGGACCAGTTGCTACCGTGCTTGTACAACGCGGAACTCTGCGCATTGGTGATGCAATCGTTGCTGGTGGTTCCTATGGCCGTGTTCGTGCCATGTTGGATGAGAACGGTGATGCTGTTGCTGAAGCCGGTCCATCTCGGCCAGTTCAGGTCTTGGGATTCACCTCTGTTCCTGGCGCCGGAGATTCATTTATCGTCGCTGAAGATGACCGCACCGCGCGTCAGATTGCAGAGAAGCGTCAGCTTGCCACTCGCAATGCGCTGCTTGCAAAGACCCGCAAGAAGGTCTCACTTGAAGACTTCATGGAGCAATCCAAGGTCAGCACTCTTAACCTCATCCTCAAGGGTGACGTTTCTGGTTCTGTTGAAGCGCTCGAAGATGCCTTGCTGCAACTTGATGTCGGTAGCGAAGTCGATCTCCGTGTTATTCACCGCGGGGTTGGTGCGATCACTAAGAACGATGTCACCTTGGCATCTGCCTCTACGGCAGTCATCATCGGCTTTAACGTTAAGCCTGAACCGCAGACTGCAATCTTCGCAGATCAAGAGGGCGTTGAAGTTCGCTTCTACACCGTTATTTACCAAGCCATCGAAGAGATCGAAGCATCTCTCAAGGGTCTGCTCAAGCCTGAGTACGAAGAGGTCATTCTCGGTAACGCCGAGGTACGTGACATCTTCAAGTCAAGCAAGGTCGGAAATATCGCTGGTTGCTTAGTGCTCGATGGCTTAATCCGTCGTAACGGCAAGGCTCGTACTTTGCGCAATGGAGTCGTTGTTGGTGAGAATCTCACCATCGAATCTCTCCGTCGCTTCAAGGACGATGCAACAGAGGTTAAGGATGGATACGAGTGCGGTATCGGACTAGGTTCATACAAGGATCTCGAAGTTGGCGATGTAATCCAGGTATTTGAGATTCGCGAGAAGAAGCGGGCTTAACCATGGCATCAAATCGGGCACTGAAGGTTGCAGATCGCATTAAAGAAGTTATTGCGACAACAATTGAGGCGCGGGTTAAAGACCCTCGCCTTGGTTTTGTCACGATTACCGATGTGCGTGTCACAGGTGACTTACAACAGGCCTCAATCTTTTACACAGTTCTTGGTGATGCCGAGGCACAAGCAGGAACTGCTGCGGCACTTGCCTCAGCCAAGGGCTTGATTCGTCGAGAAGTAGGGGCTGCTCTTGGTTTGCGCATAACTCCGACGATCGAATTTTTTGCTGATGGTCTACAAGAATCTGCCAAAGAGATGAATGACCTGATGTCCTCGGTACGTGCCGCTGATGCAGAGTTAGCAAAATTGCGTGAGGGCGCCAAGCCAATTGGCGAGGCCGATCCTTACAAAGTCACCGAGTAGCTCCGCCCTATCAATGAATGGCTTCTTGCTCGTCGATAAAGCGAGCGGAATGACGAGCCACGATGTTGTTGCAAAGATCAGACGTCGCTTTGGAACCAAGAAGGTTGGTCATGCCGGGACGCTTGATCCCATGGCTACCGGAGTATTAGTACTAGGCATTGGCAACGCGACAAAGTTATTGCAATACGTGGTTGATGGCACAAAGGGTTACAGCGCCACGATTTCACTCGGTAAATCAACGGTTACCGATGATGTTGAAGGTGAAGTACTTACTGTTGCTCCGAGCACCGCCCTTGCTGCAGTTACGGATTCAGCAATTTATGAAACATTGCTAAAAATGGTCGGAACCATTTCGCAACGC
>CAIMBV010000258.1 GCA_903839355.1 uncultured Actinomycetes bacterium | reverse complement strand
GGAGATATTGCTGTCGCTGGAGATACCGAGTCAGATATGAAAGCGGGAGTGAGCGCGGGAGCTGCGGTCAATCTTGGCGTGACCAGTGGAGCGCACACTGAAGCAGAGTTGAAAGCATCCGGAGCGACAGAGGTCTCTGCCACCGTGTTAACTCTCTTGAACCTACTCAAATAGTCGTAGCTAATTATTTACTTTTCGTACATCCATTAATCCTCCAAAGAACCCTTTCTAGTTAACAAGAGGAAGTTTGCTAGGGCTACAAATCCTTAAGGGGGACTAATGCGTAAGCAATTCGTTTTTGGAGCAGTTGCAGCAATCGCTGTTGCACTTCTCCCAGCAGTCTCAGCACAAAGTGCTACTGCGGATACAACCAACTGGGCCACTTGCACTGACGTCGCTTCTTGCGGCGGATTGAGCGCACTTGTTAAGGCTGCCCAAGCAGAAGGTTCATTGAACATCACAACAGTTCTTCGTAACTGGGCTGACTACGGCGATGCGATTGATGCATACCAAGCAGCTTTCGGAATTCACATTAACGACGACAATCCAGATGGTGGATCTGCATATGAGATCAAGTCGATCCAGACTGCCCCTGCTGCGAGCCAACCAGATGTCGTCGATATCGGAGCTTCACACATCCAACAAGCTATGACTGGAAGCACAACAGGCGGAAGCTTGTTCGCTCCATACAAGGTTGTTACATGGAACGATATTCCTTCAACTTGGAAGGATCCTTCCGGATACTGGTTCGGTAACTACTCAGGACAGATCGTTATTGGATATGACGCCAAGCTCAAGGTTCACCCAACAAAGATCAAGGACCTCACAAATCCTGCATTCAAGAAGGTCGTCGGTATCGCTGGAGACCCAACAGGTGCACAAGAGGCTCTTATCTCTGTCATGGCAGCGACCGTTGCTAACGGTGGAACCTTCGACAACGTTCAAAAGGGCTTTGATTTCTACCATGGCCTCAAGAAGAGCGGCAACCTCTCTGGCGCAACTGCAGATTCAACCCACATTGCAACTGGCAACCCAAAGGTCTGGTTGGACTACTCATTCAACGCTCTTGGAACAGAACAACTCGGAGCGCAAATCGGTAAGACAATTGACTACGTTAAGCCTTCAGATGCAGCTGTTCAAGGAACTCCTTACATCTTCGGAGTTAACGCAACAGCTCCACACCCTGCAGCAGCACGTCTCTGGGTTGAGTTCTTGATGTCTGAGAACAAGGGTCACCTTGCAAAGGATCTCGCCGGAGACGAGGCAGCAAACGTTGCTGCTGGAACTCTTGATGGCGGAAAGTTGTTCAACTCCCTCATGGGTGGACAGAACATCTTCCAACTCGGCGGAGCTGTCCCAATCAACATCGCAGCAATGAAGGCGAAGAAGTTGTTGGTTCCATCACCATCAACAATCTTCCAGCCAAATCCAGCTGCTGATAAGTTGACTCTGCAACAACCAACCGTTGCACAACAGACAACAGCAACAGCTTTGCTATCAAAGCTCTGGCCAACACTCTAAGTAACTGACCACTTACTAACAAATGGTCATAGCTGACGAACTAACCTCTCCCATCCCTACAAGGGGTGGGAGAGGTACGTCTCGTTCCACACCTAAATTCAAGTTTGATAAGAGCCTTCTTGGTCTTCTCCCGCTCTTTCTCTTCTTGGGCTATTTCTTGCTCTACCCAATCGCATCAATCATCTCTGCCTCGATTCATGACAATAAGCACCACCTGACTCTCTCTTTATATGGCAACCTCTTCTCGGGTAACTATCGAGACGCCTTCACTGGTTCATTCAAACTCGCCTTTTACTCCATGATCGTTTCTGGAATTGCCGGTGCGCTTATCTGCTGGTCGGTTGTAAAGACCACAGGAGTAGTTCGCACCATTACAAGTTCCGCTGCAGGAGTGCTCGCCAATACTGGCGGAGTACCGCTCGCCTTTATGTTTATCGCCGCCTTTGGTCAAGAGGGTTTGATTACAAAATTATTACTTCATGTCTTTCACTGGGACTTGTACGGAGGTTCATTCGACCTTTACAACTTCTGGGGCATCTTGCTTGTTTATTGCTTCTTCCAAATTCCTTTGATGGTGATCATCTTTACCCCAGCGCTTGAGAATTTACGCGTTGAGTGGATTGAGGCGAACGAATCTCTTGGAGGTACAAAGTTTCAATATTTTCGTCATGTGCTGATTCCAGTGCTGCTCCCTTCATTCTTATCTGCCTGCCTCTTGCTCTTTGCCAGCGCCTTCTCTGCCTTTGCAACCGCAGCAGCTATGTCGAATGGATCGATTCCGCTTGTACCGCTCTTTATCGGCAACTTGGTTAATGGAAATGTGATTGCCGGACAAGAGAATCAAGGCGATGCCATGGCAATGGGAATGGTTATCGTCTCGCTCTTTGTTATCGCCGCCTACCTGCTTCTTCTACGTGTAACGAGAAAACGATGAAGAGAAAGTTCACCGCTTTTGACAAGGTGATCATCGCCTTTGCTGCCTTCTTCTTTATTGCCCCACTGATTGCCGCTGCAGAATATTCAGCGCGTGGTTATGGGGATAAAGGGCATACCTTTGCGAACTATTCATGGATCGTGCACCAACTTGGCTTCTCACCTGCGCTTCTGACATCGCTTCGTATCGCCGCAATCACGATATTGATCGTCTTGGTCTTGATGGTTCCTACCGTTGTCTATGTCCACCTAGGTGGCCGCAGGTATCGCAGGCTTGTTGAGATCCTGTGTCTGCTCCCCATTGTCATCCCAGTAGTTTCTCTGGCTATCGGGGCACAAGTAGCTATGCCAAAGAGTCTGCAATCGACCTCATACGAACTCTGCTTCTTCTATGTCGTTGTTGCGATGCCATATGTCTATCGCACGCTGGATATTGGGTTGCAATCTGTGGCTCTGAGCACCTTGGTTGAAGCCTCACAGAGTTTAGGCGCTGACTGGTTTAAGACGCTCACAATGGTGATCATTCCTGCGATTCGATCTTCCACGACCGGTGCGCTCTTCATCACCTTTGCACTTTCTCTCGGGGAGTACACCCTGGCAGTGCTACTGCACTTCCACACCTTCCCAACGTGGGCGACCAACGTATCTCAACAGAACATCTATGGCTCGATCGCAATCTCAGTTACCACACTGGGTGGCGCTTGGATCTTCCTTATCGTTATTGCATTCATACCGCGGATTAAGAGTTTATTTGCACAGAGAAAGAGGGTTGCATAATGGATCTACATGGAAGCACCGTTGAATTCCGTAATGTGAAGCGCACCTTCGGCACCGTTAAAGCGCTCGATGATTTCTCATTAACGATCAAGCCAGGTGAGCTAGTTACCCTGCTTGGACCTTCGGGCTGCGGCAAGACAACGGCGCTACGAATTTTGGCGGGTATCGATAAGGAGCATGAAGGCATCGTTGAGATTGATGGCAAAGATATGTCGCAGGTTCCGGCCAATAAGCGAAATATTGGAATGGTCTTCCAGGCATATTCATTGTTCCCAAATATGACGGCGATTGAGAATGTGGCTTATGGATTGCGGGTGCGAGGAGTTGATTCACATAAGCGTGAATCTCGTGCGCGCGAGTTGCTTGATCTAGTTGGCTTAAGCACCCAGGCCGATCGACGTCCAACCCAACTATCAGGTGGACAACAGCAACGGGTAGCCCTTGCCAGAGCTCTTGCGATTGAACCATCTGTATTGCTGCTAGATGAGCCGCTCTCAGCCCTCGATGCACAGGTTCGAGCACAACTCCGTGAGGAGATCCGCCGGATTCAAAGCACAATCGGAATCTCCACCCTCTTTGTGACGCACGATCAAGAAGAGGCGATGGCGATCTCAGATCGAGTCGGAGTTATGAATAAGGGAGTGCTCGAGCAGATTGATGAGCCAGGGAAGCTCTACAACAAGCCCCGCACACCGTTTGTGGCCGGCTTCGTTGGACTCACCAACTACATTCCCGCCGTTACCGAATCCAAGTCTTTGGTACTCGTGCTCAGCCAGAGTTTGGAAATCTCGGATCACTCTCCTGCAGTCAAGAAGGGTGATGAAGTTCGCGCTTTGATTCGCCCAGAGGAGTTTGAAGTCCAGAAGGCAGATGAAGGCGCAACAGTAATTACCAAGTCATTCCTTGGCCCAGTTACCCGACTCGGGATCGATGTCGGGACCCCTGATCTGATTTACGCAGAAATCACCAGCAAAGAGGCTAAGAAGATAGATACTGGCGACTTTGTCAGACTCTCTATTAGTTCAGATGCCGTGATGATTGAACATGTCTGAGCCTTTCTCCTCTTGGCAAAAGATTGTTCGGGGGGTTCCGAATGAAAAGGGTTGGCGCAATTTAGAAGTTGTTGAAGGTGAAGAGCACCGCGGAGAAATCATTGGAGAGGATTTCTCTCCGATCCTTTCGCTCATTCATCTGAGCGATCTTCATATCTGTGATGCGCAATCTCCAGCTCGTGCAGAGGGCGTAGATCGATTCTCTGACCCGCATAATCCGATTAGCGAACACATTGGTCTCGTTGGCGCCTATCGAGCCCAAGAATTTTTAACCACTCAAACTCTGGAAGCGATGATCCAAACGACAAACCTGATTAACACGGGGCTTTTTTCTACTCGCGAGATTGATGCCGTGGTTCTCACTGGCGATGTGACAGATAATGCTCAAGCCAATGAACTTGATTGGTATCTCACTCTGCTTGATGGTGGTGAGTTAACACCGGACTCTGGTGATCATTCGCAATGGGAGGGTGTAGCTCAAACAAATCCCGAGAATTATGATCGCTCATATTGGAATCCAGAGGGAACTCCTGAAGGGTGCGAGATTGATTACCCGCGTGCGCTCTACGGATTTCCGGAGGTCTCTGGACTTACGAGCGCGGTTCGCAAGCCCTTTGTTGCGACTGGAACTAAACATCGTTGGGTTGCAACACATGGAAATCATGATGCTCTTTTGCAGGGAACGGTGCCAAGCGATCAATCTCTTCTCGCACTCGCTGTAGGCGATCAAAAAATTACAGAATTGTCGCCAGAACTTGATCTCCAAGATTTTGTATCCAAGTGGAGTGAGGTTGGCCCAACCGCATACCCACCACTCGCCGGAGCAAGCACTCGTCCGATTACGGCAGACCCAAGGCGACGCACTAACAAAGCGAGCGATTGGGCCAAGATTCACTTGAGCTGCGGCCACGGTGGACATGGATTGACGGAAGAGAATGCACTTCATGGCACTAAGTACTGGTACCAAGATATTGGGGGAGTTCGCCTCATCTCTTTAGATACAGTCAATGTTCACGGCGGGTGGCAGGGTTCGCTCGATGAGTCGCAATTTCTCTGGTTAAAGCGAGTTTTAAGCGATGTGGTTCCACAGTATTTTGTATTGCTCTCGCACCATCCGCTGCACACTCTCTACAACGAATACACCCCGCTCAATATGGATCGTCGGGTGTGTGTGGAGGAGTTAACTC
>CAIMBV010000257.1 GCA_903839355.1 uncultured Actinomycetes bacterium | reverse complement strand
TGCGCCATCTGTGGCTCTCTGACGCTGCACTCTGCAATTGCTACAGGGCAACGAGGGTGGAAGCGACAACCACTTGGTGGGAGGCGTGGATCTGGAACATCGCCTGGAAGCTCAAGTGGCAGAAATCCTTTGCCATCTGGTTTCGGAATCGCTTGGATCAGCGCCTTTGTATAAGGGTGTTTTGGACTATCCCAAATCTCATGGGTAGGTGCGATCTCGATAAGTTTTCCAAGGTACATGACCGCGGTTCGATCTGAGATCTGTCGTACTACAGATAAGTCATGTGAAATGAAGATCATGCTCATTCCGAGTTCGCCCACAAGTTCAACCAATAAATTGGCTACCTGCGCTTGAGCTGAGGCATCTAAGGCGCTGATGGGCTCATCGGCAATGATCACCTCAGGTTGCAACGTGAGCGCTCTAGCGATTGCGATGCGCTGGCGTTGTCCTCCGCTGAATTGATGGGTGTACTTGGTTAATGAGCTACGAGATAGACCCACTCGCTCTAAGAGGTGCGCGCTGCTCTCTCGAGCCTCATCCTCGGGTACGCCATAGTTCAAGAGGCCATCAATAAGTTGATCACCGATCTTGCGCCTTGGATTGAGAGAGGAGTATGGATCCTGGAAGATCAATTGCAATTTAAGAAGTTCGCGTGATCGCATGGAGCGATTGAGCGGTTCAACTTTGTTTCCGTTAAAGGTGATATGGCCGCCAGAGGTGGGAAGGATTCCTACTGCGGCCTTTCCGAGTGTTGATTTACCGCAGCCCGATTCACCTACCAGACCTAAGATCTCACCCTTATTGAGGGTTAAATTCACACCCGAGACCGCAGTTACTTTTGATCGATCGGCGCGCTTATAAGTGACGCTCACATCGTCGAGCTGAAGAATAGGTTGTTCGCTCACAATTCGACTCCTTGCGTGCTACGAGAGTGAAAGGGATCGACGGCGCACAAGAATTTGTGGTTATCTGCCAGATACGTTGGCTCTAGAGGCGTTCCACTGCAGCGCGCTTCGGCAAACTTGCAACGTTCGGCAAAGGCGCAGCCGATCGGTTGCTTGCCGAGCTCTGGTGGAAAACCAGCAATTGATTTCAATAACTTCTCGTCGGATTCTGGTTGAGGTAGAGAATCCAAGAGCCCTTGAGTGTAAGGGTGACGAGGGTTTTGCAGAATCGTCGATGTTAAGCCGGACTCGGTTTCGCGGCCTGCATAAAGAACCAACAACTTATCTGTAATAGAGGAAAGGACTCCCAAATCATGTGTAATGAAAATGATCGATAAGTTGTGTTCTTCGCGCAATCTATTCAGAAGGGTGAGGATTCCCGCTTGAACAGTTACATCCAACGCGGTGGAGGGTTCATCGGCTAGCAATAGTTTTGGTTTACAGGCGAGTGCCATCGCGATACAAATTCGCTGACGCATCCCGCCGGAGAATTGTCCGGCATATGAAGCGAGTGCCTTCTTTGGATCTGGAATACGTACATCTGCCAATAACTCTTCAGCATCAATGATCGCTTGCTTCTCGGAAATACCTAGGTGAACCATCATGTGCTCTGTCATCTGGGTCTTAATGCTGAGCATGGGATGCAGCGAGGTCATGGGATCTTGAAAGACCATCGAGATATTCTGTCCGCGGATCTTCTGCCACTCTTTGCTTGAGAGTCCAACCAGCTCTTGTCCTTCGAACTTAACCGAGCCGCTTACTTTGGCATGTTGGGGGAGTAGCCCCAAGAGAGTTAAAGCGGACATGGTTTTGCCGCTGCCACTCTCACCTGCGATACCAAGAATCTCTCCAGCATCAAGGGTGTATGAAAGGCGATCAATCGCGGTGGCGAAGCCAGATTTGGTCTGCAGTTGAACGCTTAAGTCGCGTACTTCTAAGAGGGCCATATCTACTCCCTCAGCGCTTTCGCAGTCCGTGGATCCAAGATGTCGCGCAGCGCATCACCCAGGAAATTAAAGGCGAGAACCGCGGTCAAGATAGCGAGACCTGGAAAAACCGCTAGCCACCACTTATCGAAGTTGTTGGCACCGGCCGAAACCATCGCTCCCCACTCCGCTGATGGTGGACGTGCACCCAGGCCTAAGAAGGAGAGACCAGAGAGAAGCAACATTCCATTGCCTGCCTCAAGAGCTGCGAGTACGAAGACTGGGCCCGAAATATTGGGACGTAGGTCGACGAAGAGGGCGCGGGTTGTGGAGGCGCCTAGCAAGCGGCTTGAGGTCACGTAATCGGCGTTCTTAC
>CAIMBV010000256.1 GCA_903839355.1 uncultured Actinomycetes bacterium | reverse complement strand
GGGGATTGATTAATAGCTCAGGAGTCAATGCTCACTTGGGCAGTGGCGATATATTTGTTGCAGAAGCCGATGAGTCGGATGGTTCTTTCACCGCTTATCATCCACTCGGCGCAATCATAACCAATTTAGAGCTAGATCACGTCGATCACTTTGCAACATTGGAAGACCTGTTCGCCATCTTTGTCGAGTTCATAAATACCATTCAAAGTGGGGGATTTGTTGTCGCATGCATTGATGATCCTGGAGTACGTGAACTTTTTACTCGAGTGCAGCGAAACGACATTACGGTAATTACATATGGCACAACGGAAGCCGACTTCTCCCTATCCAGAATTGCTTTGGAACCTGCCGCTTCCTTTGCAAGAATCTCGAAGAATGGCAAGGTGCTCCCAGAACTACACTTGACGATACCCGGCATGCACAATGTGCTCAATGCGACAGCAGCGTTAGCCGTAGCTGATCGATTAGGAGCAAGCATCCCCGATGTGCTCTCCGGACTTGAATCATTTAGTGGATCACGTCGACGCTTTGAACACAAAGGAAAAGTTCATGGGATCGAAGTTATCGATGATTACGGTCATCACCCCACAGAGTTGAGAGTGACCCTTGAAACCGCAAAAGCATATGCCGCGCCAGGTCGAGTCTTAGTTGTATTCCAACCTCATCGTTTCTCTCGGACGCAGGCATTCGCAGCAGAATTTGCGGTTGCGTTGGATATAGCAGATCAAGCGCTAGTCCTTGAAGTTTACCCAGCCAGTGAGCGACCCATTCCAGGCGTTACATCACAACTTATAACTCGGTCATCTGAATCGGGGAAAGTTAGCTACATCCCATCGATGCTGGATGCCGTAAGTACCATCATTGAAATCGCGCAACCTGGTGATCTAATCATGACCCTTGGCGCGGGAGATGTTAATTCGCTAGCCCCCGTAATCCTCCAAGCACTTGAAGAGAGATATGCGTAAACGTCGCTTTCGCAATGCACCGGGAATATTTCTCGTCGTGTTGTTGATTGGTCTACTGGGGTATCTCTTAGGTTGGTCTAAATTTCTAGAGATCAAAACAATCGAGATTTCTGCAGCGGGAAATGAATCAATCGTTACGCCGCTTATTGTTCCTAAAGATCTGCGGGTTGGACTTCCTATGGCTCGGTTAAGCATGCCGCGAATTACCCACGATCTAGCCTCGCAAACGTGGATCAATAAGATTTCGATTCAGAAACGCTGGCTAGCGCATGATGTGAAAGTCGTGATAACAGAAAGACGAGCGGTAGCCCGCTATGTCGATAGCAATGGAGTGATTGAATATTTTGATCCAGAGGGCAACAACTTCACATCACCCAACCCACCTGTTGGAATTCCGACTATTGATTTTGGAAGTCAGAGTTCCACATCGCGAAGCGCGGTAGCCACATTTTTGGCGCAGACACCCAACGATATAACAGCCAAAATGTCGAGCCTTGCAGTTGATCAGCAGAACCAAATCACTCTCACGACCGAGTTACCGGGTTACAAGGAGCTGACTATCGCTTGGGGCGACGTCGATCAACTATCGCTTAAAGTAAAGGTTTTACGCCAACTTTTGACCTTGCCTGAGAACAAGAAAATTGTAAATGTGGATCTAACTAATCCGCTAACACCTGTTGTTAAGTAGCACCCTCAACATCTCATTGAGAGATTGCTCGCCGTAGATTCGTGTCGGTATTTGATTGGCTCTGCCGCGAACCCTACTTTTGCGCACAAGAGAAGTTGGCAGCGCTTTAAGTCTAAACTCGAGATTTAGAGTCTTAGGAGAGGTATACCGTGGCGACACCGCAGAATTATTTAGCCGTTATCAAAGTTGTTGGCATTGGCGGCGGAGGAGTTAATGCCGTTAATCGAATGATTGAAGCGGGCCTTAAAGGTGTTGAATTTATCGCCATCAATACAGATGCTCAGCAACTCATCATGAGTGATGCGGATGTAAAACTTGATATCGGTCGCAAATCGACGCGTGGTCTCGGTGCAGGTGCGGCGCCTGAAGTTGGGCGTCAAGCTGCGCTTGATCACATCGAAGAGATTGAAGAAGTATTACGCGGAGCCGATATGGTCTTTGTTACCGCGGGCGAAGGTGGAGGTACTGGAACCGGTGGTGCACCGATCGTGGCAAAAGTTGCTAAAGATTTAGGAGCGCTCACCGTTGGCGTTGTTACCAAGCCATTCTCATTCGAGGCCAAGCACCGCACCATTCAGGCAGAGGAAGGCATTGAACTTCTTCGCGCAGAAGTTGACACTTTAATTGTTATCCCTAATGACAGGCTGCTCGCTATCTCCGATAGATCTATAACCGCGGTTGAAGCATTTAGAAGCGCCGATCAAGTTCTTCTCTCTGGTGTACAAGGAATTACCGATCTCATAACAACTCCAGGTTTAATCAATCTCGACTTCGCTGATGTTAAGAGCGTCATGCAAGGTGCCGGTTCTGCGCTCATGGGAATTGGCTCCGCTCGCGG
>CAIMBV010000255.1 GCA_903839355.1 uncultured Actinomycetes bacterium | reverse complement strand
CCAGAGAGGTGTAACTCGGCGTAAAAGACGCCATCGATCAAATCTGTAATCTCTACCCGCTCAACCTGGGCATCGACGATCCTCAAAACCGTAGTAAAGAGGTCATGAGTGAGGGGTCGAACGGGAACCAACCCTTGTTGCGCAAAGGCGATCGCTGAAGCTTCCACAGCGCCTACCCAAATTGGCAGGTAGCGAATCCCGTCGACCTCTTTTAGAAGGACGATTGGCTGGTTTGAAGGCATCTCGATCCGGACGCCGACAACTTCAACTGGAACGCTCATGTGAGTAACTTACTTGGCGCGGTGTAAACCTGCGCGCACAAGTGCGGCATGCAATTTTACCGAGAGAGAGGCCAGTTCGTTGGCAACCTCATCTGCACGAGCCTTTGCATCGGAGCCCTTTTGACGCAAGATGGGTGTAATAACCTGCTCAACGAGGCCAACTTCACGATCTGCCGCCGATTTGAAGGAGCGTAGATGACGCGCTTCAATCCCGAAGGCCGAGATCGCCGAAATTGTTCTAGCCACAGCCAGAGCATCGGCATCGTAGTACCGACCCCTTATCGTGATCAGCCCAAAGGATTCGACCTCGGTGAGTTGCTCATCGGTCAATTCGGAAGATTCTAGGAGTTCACTCCGTGAGAGGCGAAGCTCGCTCTCACCAGCGAAGTGTCCAGGAGCAAATTCGCCATCAACGGTTGCAAGCCTTGGGGTTGGGGCCCCACCTGGGATCGCAGCTGGTTCAAGACCGCGATCGAGTGCATCCAAATTCTCTTTGATAACCCGAAGCGGCAGATACTGATCGCGCTGAGCGGTGAGTACATAGCGGAGTCTCTCTAGATCCACTCCGGTGAACTTGCGATAACCCGAGGGGGTTCGTTGCGGTTCAATCAAGCCCTCGGATTCAAGAAATCGAATCTTGGAGATAGTTATATCTGGGAAATCGCCACGCAACTTTCCAAGTACCTCCCCGATGCTGAGATACGCGCGTGCTGGAACTGCCATCAGTTCGCCCTCCCCTTAAAGAATGTCAATCTAAATTTTCCAATTTGAATCTCATCGCCTATAGCCAAGGCAGACTCTTGAACTTGGTGAGCATTTACATAACTTCCATTGAGACTCCCAAGATCCACAACTTTAAAGGAGCCATCTTGACCTCGTACGATCTTGGCATGGACCCGCGAGACGGTCACATCATCGAGCGAGATCTCACTCCGAGGATCGCGGCCAATTGATGTCTCATCGGAATTGATGAGGAAGCGCGCTCCTTTATTGGGTCCTGCAATAACAATTAACATCGCCGAATTCTTAGGAACTTGGCTAACTATCTCGCGCTCTTCCGTCGATAATTGCGAGTAAATCTCTTCAAGAGGTCTTGGTTTGGGAACCGAACGAAGCGCAGAGAGATGAATTGTCGAGGTGAGGTCCCTGCCGGAAGGTTCGTCAGGGGCTTTGGAATCGTTCACTTATCCCCTCCTTCTAACAAAGTTTAGAATCACAATTCAGAGCGAGATTAACCCTCAATCTCTATCTTGACTAGAGGCTGACACTATTGACCGCTTGGTTAAAAATCAAGCCGTTAAAGTTTCGTACTCACCAGCGGAGAGAAGATCTGAAGCGCTCTCACTTACTTCTATCTGCGCAATCCAACCATTGACATATGGATCTTGGTTTATTAACTCCGGAGCCTTATCCAATTCGGGGTTGACAGCGGTGATTGTTCCTGTCAGGGGAGAATAAATCTCAGATACAGATTTTGTTGATTCAACTTCTCCGCAGACCGATCCAGCGCTT
>CAIMBV010000254.1 GCA_903839355.1 uncultured Actinomycetes bacterium | reverse complement strand
TAACAAGATCGGCTTGAAGGTTCTTTCAAGTGGTCAAGCTGGTGAGGGTTGGGATGCAACCCAGAGCGATTACACCGCTCTCTTCCAGAAGATCGCTCCATTGAACCCAGATATGGTCTACTTCGGTGGAATTTATGACAACAACGGCGGACAGCTCCTTAAGGACAAGGTTGCTGTTCTTGGAGATAACACCAAGGTTAAGTTGATGGCTCCAGATGGATTTACTGGATACCCACAATTCAACTCTGATCCAAATGCTGCTGGTGCATACCTCACCTTCGCAGGTCTTTCAAATGAACTTCTCGTAAAGAATTCACCTAAGGGTGCGGGCGCCAAGTTCTTGGCTCTCTACAAGAAGACATACAAGAAGGATCCAGTTGGCTCATACCCAATCTACGGCGTAGCTGCTCTCCAAGTTATCTTGGCTGCTATCGCAAAGTCAGATGGAACTCGTAAGGGCGTTACAGAAGCTGTCTTCACTGGTACCGGAATCACAATTCCTGCATCACAGTCAGTTCTCGGCAAGGCTCTCCACATCAGCACATTGACTGGAGATACCACTGCTAAGGACATCACCGTTGAACAAATCGTCAACGGTCAAGAGACAACTCTGAAGGCCTGGACTGTTAAGTAGTAGAACTCGTTCTATTAACTTATTAGTTCAATAGCTTAGAAATTAGATGGGGCTTGTACGCAGGCCCCATCTAATTCTGTATAAACCCGATTCCATCTAGAGGAGAACAACGTGGCAGGCGTTACTTATAAGACTCGCCAATTGCGTCGACGATATATTGAGAGATCGTTTGCAACCATAGCGATTGCTGGCGCTTTATTCTGGCTGATTATTAATTTCGTTAAATCCCCGACTCAATTCGTTGAGGTGACTTTTACTGGCCTCAGCAACGGAATCCTGTACGCGCTCATTGCGCTCGGATATACCTTGGTCTACGGAATCATCGAGCTGATCAACTTCGCTCACGGTGACCTCTTCATGCTTGGCGGATTATTCTCCGCCCACTTCATCACTTTATGGTTCGGTCAGCGCCACTCTTCCGGCGCTGGTTATGGCGTGCTCCTTTTATGTCTTGTGGCGGTGATGGCCTTCTGCGCCCTCATCAATGTAACCATTGAGCGATTTGCATACCGTCGTCTGCGTCGCGCCCCGAAGTTGGCACCACTCATTACTGCAGTGGGCATGTCATTTATCTTGCAATTTGTCGGTTTACGATGGAATGGTTCTGGGCAGAAGACCTGGCCAAGTTTGCTTCCAAATGGCAACTTCTCAATCTTTGGCGTGCGTCTGCCTTACACGACTTTGATCTCCTTCCTGGTCACCATCCCGGTTCTCCTTGCTCTCACTTACATCGTGACTCAGACGAAACAGGGTAAGGCGATGCGTGCGACCGCTCAAGATCAAGATGCATCGCGTTTGATGGGCATCAATGTCGACCGCACAATCTCATTCACATTTGGTCTCGGCGGAGCGCTTGCAGGCGCTGCAGGACTTCTCTTCGAACAGACTCGTGGCTTGACCTCATACAACCTCGGTTTCCAACTGGGCTTAATTGCATTTACCGCAGCCGTCATGGGCGGAATTGGAAATCTTCAAGGTGCAGTTCTTGGTGCAATCATCATCGGATTGATCCAAGGTCTGAATGATGGATTGCCAATTGGTCTCGGCCAGCAGTGGTCTAACACAGTTGTGTTCTCCATCTTGATTCTTTTGATGGTATTTAAACCGACAGGCTTACTCGGCAAGCCAACGACGGAGAAGGTGTAAAAAAATGGCCATTATCACTCGTAAAAAAGCTTCCAAGAAGCCTAGAGCGCCGTTCTCACAGCGCACCTGGTCGATCGGCTTCTTCTCCCTGGCAGTACTCATCTACATCTTCTACACCTACATCTTGCCTCACACCCCTGATGGCTTCCAGAGTCAGATTCAAACCTGGTTCCCACCGTCTGCCCTTAACGAGGCACTTGTCTGGGTCATCGCTGCGCTCGGCCTCAATATTGTGGTTGGTTATGCTGGCTTGCTCGACCTAGGATTCGTAGCCTTCTGGGCGATCGGCGGATATACAGCTGGCTGGTTTATGTCTGGATTCTTCAACCAGTGGAACTTCCACTTCGGTTCGGAGAGCGCAAAAGTTATTCCGGGAATCCACCTGTCGTTCTGGTTGGTTCTAGTTATAGGTGCGCTTATCTGCGCCTTCTTCGGAATTGTGATTGGTGCTCCAACACTCCGATTGAAGAGTGACTACCTGGCTATTGTGACACTTGGATTTGGTGAAATCATTCCTCAGATCTTTGTGAACGGTGAGAATATCCACGGATTTAACCTGTCTAACGGTACAAAGGGAATATCACCGGTTGACTCGATTGGAATCTTTGGCAAACGCCTTGGCCCATTTGATCTCAACTACAAATACATGATCTTCGTGGCGATGGCTGCCTTCATGGTCTTCATCTCTTTGCGTCTACGTAGCGGCCGTCTGGGTCGTGCCTGGCTTGCCATCCGTGAGGATGAGCTTGCAGCAAGCATGATGGGCGTTCCACTCATGAAGACAAAGCTTGCAGCGTACGCAGTGGGAGCGATCTCCGGTGGACTTGCAGGTGTTGCATATGCAACTCACGTCAACGGAATATTTGCAGAACGTTTCCAATTCTCGATCTCCATCATCCTTCTTGCGATGGTCGTACTCGGCGGAATGGGTAACGTCTGGGGAGTTATGGTTGGAGCGCTACTTATTGCGTGGGTGAACTCAACTGGTCTGCCTGCATTTGGTAACGAGATCAATAGCACCTTCAACACCAATATCAATTTCCCTTCATATACATTCCTTATCTTTGGAGCGCTGCTTATCTTGATGATGCTCTTCCGCCGCGAAGGCATTTTGCCTGAGTCACGTCTGAAGTTGCTGATGCATGAGAATGATGATGAGAGTGGCAATGAGCAGCCGCATGATGAAATTAGCGAAGAGGAGGATTTGTAATGGCGCTTGATTCCGCTCCAGTTCTCGAAGCGAAAAATATCTCAGTTGAGTTCGGTGGCCTCAAGGCGGTCGATGATGTCTCTTTTGCAATTCCCGATCGCAGCGTTGTTAGTCTGATCGGCCCCAACGGTGCCGGTAAGACCACCTTCTTCAACGTTCTGACTGGCTTGTACAAGCCAACCTCAGGTTTCGTGACCTACGACAATGAAGACATCACAGGTCTAGTCCCTCACAAAATCGCCGAGCGAGGTGTGGCACGTACCTTCCAAAACATTCGCCTCTTTGGTCTCATGACCGCAGAAGAGAATGTCATGGTTGCAATGCACTCCCATCTCAAGGCAGGCATCATCGGCACCATCGTTGGTACTCCTAAGCAGCGTAGCGAAGAGCGTGAGGCTCGTGCCGAGGCACAGGCTCTCTTGAACTTCGTTGGTATCGGCAAGACGGCGAAAGAATTTGCTCGCAACCTTTCATATGGCGATCAACGTCGCCTTGAAGTTGCCCGTGCTCTCGCGTTGCGTCCAAAGGTGCTCCTCTTGGATGAGCCAACAGCCGGCATGAATCCGCAGGAGTCTGCAGTATTCGTGGACTTTGTTTACAAGGTTCGTGATGAGAAGAACATCGCGATCTTGCTGATTGAACACGATATGTCCGTGGTGATGAAGGTTTCGGAGCGAATCACCGTTCTTGATCGAGGAACGAAGATCGCGGAAGGTTCTCCTGCTGAAATTAAGTCCAACCCTCGTGTGATCGAGGCCTATCTCGGTAAGTCAGCGGAGGTTCACTAATGTTAAAAGTAGATAAAGTTGAAGTTGCTTACGGCAACATCAAAGCTATCAAAGGGATCTCTCTCGAAGTTAATAAGGGCGAGATTGTTACCCTAATTGGTTCTAATGGTGCTGGTAAGTCCACGACGCTACGCGCCATCTCAGGATTGCTCAAACTCAAGTCGGGTTCGATCTCATTTGAAGGTGATCGCATCGATGGCAAAGAGGGGCATGAGATTGTTGCAAAAGGTATCTGCCAATCTCCAGAAGGTCGTCGCATCTTCCCTCGGATGAGCGTCTCAGAAAATCTTGATCTCGGCGCATTCCTTCGCAATGACAAAGAGGGAATCGCAGCAGATCGTGAGAGAGTCCTTGAGCTCTTCCCACGTCTTGCAGAGCGCATCAATCAAAAGGCAGGAACTATGAGTGGCGGTGAGCAACAGATGTTGGCTGTGGGCCGCGCACTTATGGGTAATCCATCTCTACTCCTGCTTGATGAGCCATCAATGGGTCTCGCTCCGGTCTTGGTGGATATGATCTTTGAGACGATCACCAAGATTAATGAGCAAGGCACGACGATCTTGCTCGTGGAGCAGAATGCGCTTGCAGCTCTTAATGTTGCTGATCGCGCATATGTTCTTGAGTCAGGAAATATTAAGTTGAGCGGAAACGCAAAAGACTTGATCTCTGATCCCGAGGTGACAAAGGCTTACCTGGGCGGTTAATTTAAATTACTCGCTCAAGATGAGGCTGGTGATGCGTGCCGTACAGGTTCGCTCGCCGGCCTCATTTGTTATCACGATCTCGTAGCAAGCAAGGGTGCGACCGCGCGAGACGGGAGTTGCTACCCCGGTGACAATTCCACTTCGGGCAGATTTATGGT
>CAIMBV010000253.1 GCA_903839355.1 uncultured Actinomycetes bacterium | reverse complement strand
TGCAGGGTGAGTTCAATACCGACTATGACTTGTTGGCTGCGGGTGCAGTTCTTGCCTTTATCCCAACGCTCATCGTCTTCTTCGCACTGCGTAGGCACTTCGTAGGTGGATTAACCCTCGGTTCTACCAAAGGCTAATCCCGCTATAGACCCGTTTAGGTTCAGTTCGTGCTTGTTATCTCGATCAGGATTGCGTTCTCTGGTGGCAAAATTGGGGGGCGCAATCCGATATGTGCCAACTCTGCGCCACTCAACGTGATTCCAGATTCGTTGTTCATCCATGCTGGATATCCCCGTTGCATAGTTTGAGCCACTCCTGCATCAACGAGAGCTCTCACGCGGTATATGCGGTCTGACTCAAGGCCTGGAATCCGTGCCATGGCAGGGAAGGTCGATTCAGACATATCTCTCGCCGCGATTGCAAAGAGAGCCTCGCTCTTATCTTGGGCCACGACGCCATAGACATACGAATTCTGATCTGGATGATCAACTCGGATTGCCTTTCCAGAGTGCAGAAGGCCACGCTTGCTCTTATAGAGAGCAATCCAACTCTTAATTACCTCAATCTCTGAGGGAGAAGCCTTGGTGATATCCCATTCAATTCCCGCATGCCCAAAGAGAGCGGTGATGGCGCGGAAGTTAATCTCTGTGACCCGGCGATTCTGATTTCCGGGGCGTGGGCCGATATGAGTTCCAAGCAACTCTGGTGGAACCGCGATTCCAGTCCAACGTTGAATGGTTTGCCTCTCAAGGGCATCGTTGTTATCGCTGGTCCAGAAGCGATCGACATAGTCGATTACACCAAGGTCGATTCGAGCCCCGCCGGAAGCGCAACTTTCAATCTCGAGCTTTGGGTGGCGCTTTTTAAGTTCAGCGAATAGTCGATAGATAGCCGCTGTCTGATTGTGAACCGCGGCTTGCCCGAGGTGCCCCGCATCAACCAAAACTCGGTTGTGATCCCATTTGATGTAGGCGATGTTGTATTCACTCAAAATCGCATCTACCTGCCCGAGAACATGTTCGTAGGCCCCAGGATGGGTGATATCTAGTACCTGCTGATGGCGCCAGAGTGGGGGAGTTCGCCCAGCTTCATGCAAAATCCATTCAGGGTGGGCGCGGAAAAGGTCTGAGTCTGGATTGATCATCTCGCCTTCAAACCAGAGGCCGAACTCCATGCCCTTGTCGTTGATGTATTCGATTATTGGTCCGAGCCCATCTGGCCAGACGCTCTTATCAACTACCCAATCGCCTAAGCCAGCTTGGTCGTGTCTACGCAGATTGAACCAACCATCGTCGAGTACGAAGCGCTCAACTCCAACGGCTGCCGCGGCATCCACAATCGCTTTGATCTTCTGGTCATCGTGATCGAAGTCGATCGCCTCCCAGACGTTGAGAGTGATGGGGCGAGGTCGAATATTTGTTGGGTGGTTGGGGCGAGCTCGAAGCCATGTGTAGTAGTTATCGCTTAAGCCGTCGAAGCCCGCATCTGAGTAATTGGCGATAACTGGTGGAATCGTGTGTGTCTTGCCCGCTCCGAGGATGATCTCACCCGGCTCTAGCAGTTCTCCTGCGCCAATTGAGGTCTCACCACTGGCCAGGCGCTCAATGTGATGCACTGAATTGCCGCTCCAAGCCACCGAGAGAGCCCAAACCTCACCATGGCCAAACTCAGTGTTTCCGGCGAGAGCTAATTGCGCAATGGTGTAGTCGTGCCCGCTGCGACCTTCACGAATCTCTCGTGAGACCAGGCCATATCGAATTGAGTTTCGTTGCGGGTGACGTTCTCTGGACCAGCGACCAGTGAAATCCAGAACTTCACTTGCCCGATCTGGAAGTGGCAACCAGTAGGTGAATGCCTCAAGGTTGTAATCGTCGTGACCAGTATTGGTGAGCGAGGCGCTCACGTGCAAAATTCCGAATTCGTTGAGTTGATATTTCAGGGTAAGTTGCAAATGTGCAGAGGCATCTGCGAAGTGTGCTGTTAGCGATGAACTCGTGTGATCAATTTTGGTGATCGAGAAGAGTGTTGACCAGGCCTGACCATTGCGATGACCACTGATTGTTGGATGACCTAAAAATCCGCGTGAGTGCTCGCGAAGAACTCCTGATGTGAGCGGAAGATCAAAGCTACTGTGGGCAACAGGATCGGTCGTCGCGGCCTTGACATCTCCACCTTGGCTAGCAATCGGAGCTCCCCAATATTTGA
>CAIMBV010000252.1 GCA_903839355.1 uncultured Actinomycetes bacterium | reverse complement strand
GCCCGTCTTATTATACGAGAATAAGAGAGATTTGAAAGCAGCAGGGATGGAACAATCAGGAAAGACGATAGGGAAATGGACGAAGAGAAAGTTGATCTATTGCAATGAGTATCTCAAGGGTTGCATCGCTGAGAGGTTTGCCCGTCTCTTGAACAACGATTGCGGCGAGCTCATCAATATGTTCGCTTATGTAATGAGCCCACTCGCGCAAGATTGCCTTGCGGCCTCTAAAGCCCAGCGCTCTCCAACTAGCGGATGCGGAATTCGCTCGCGCTACTAATGCGTTGATGGTTTCGGGGGTTGTATTTGGATAACGTCCAACTTCTGCACCTGTTGCAGGGGAGTGGCTCACAATTTCGGTTAGCTGACTCATAGGCTAAGAGTAAACTTCTTTCGTGACCGAGTTAATAAGGCCTAGCACCGTTCTGCCCGCCGATCGAAGGCCTATCTCGATACTCACCTCAGATAACCTCAAACTTATCGGTGAGGTCGCCACCCCACTCGATGGCACCGAAGTCTCCCTGTTGTGCCTGCACCCCAATCCAGCTGGTGGCGGAATGATGGATAGCCACATCTATAAGAAAGCAGCTAATCGATTGCCCGCGATGGCTGGGATTCAGATCATCCGCTTCAACACTCGTGGAACCACAAGCGAAGCTGGGAGTTCCGAGGGCATTTTCGACAATGGGGAATCTGAAAGGCTAGATGTTCAGGCTGCGATCGACTACTGCTTCGACGAACTGAACGTTAAAACCCTCTGGGTAGTCGGCTGGTCTTTTGGAACAGATTTAGCGCTCAGGTATGCCAAAGATCCACGGATCGCAGGCCTCATATTGTTAAGCCCACCTATGCAGCGGACTCAAGATAGCGATTTGGAGTTTTGGCAGAAGGATTCCCGACCTGTAGTCGCGTATGTGCCCGAACACGACGAGTATTTAAATCCAACTCAAGCCGTTGAACGATTCAAGAATTTTCCCCGCCTGACCCTGGTTCCAGTCGACGGCGCCAAACATCTATGGGTCGGCGAGCCCTATGTTCACCTTATCTTGAGTGAGATGACAAGGAACCTAGCTCCGCATCGATTGCCGCTGCCAACTGAGAATTAAGAGATATCGGCCCTAGGGAAGACCACTTCATCGATAATAAGTAGTACTGCTGCAGCAATAGGCACTGCCAAGATTCCACCAACAATTCCTAGCAAGCTAACTCCAATTAATGCGGCAATAATTGTGACGACGCCAGGGATCGAAAGTGATCGACGCATGATACGAGGCATGATCAGGTAATTTTCAATCTGAATGTAAGCAAGGTACACCAGCAAAGTAATGATCGCATCTGTTGGGCTTTTGCTCAGGGCGATCAAGGTGACTGCGGTGATTCCTAAGATATGTCCGATTAGCGGAATCGCACCACAGACAAAAACGAGGACAGCGATCGCAGATGGATATGGAAGGTTTAAGGAGAGAGCCAGTATCAGGCCGAAGATGGATGCGATAAATGCCACCGTCGCTTGACCACTTACAAAGCCTCCAATCCGAATGATGATTGCATCGGAAATTTTCGAGACTCGATCGCGACGCGATGCTGGCACAAATCGATAGGCAACACCAGTAACGCTTGGGAGAGAGGCTAAGAAGTAGAGAGTCAAAATTAGAACGGTCAACACTGCAACCGCACCTGAGACTACGGCCTTGCCTACACCAATAACTCCACCGAAAGCAGAGATCACGTACTGACCGTTATGAAGTGATGCATTGAATTTAGCCTGCAGGGAATCAATAATTCCGTAGTGCTTGTTGAGATTGCCAATATACGTATTGGATTTAAGTTCTTGCAGAATCTTTGGTGCGTTCTTGAAGAGGTTGTTCACCTGAGTAACGGCCGGCGGGATCACGACGGCGGCGAAGATGCCAACAAAGACCAGAACAATGAAGACCACGGCTAGGACCGCTTGAGGTCGCTTCAGGCCCCTCCTGCGGAAAAATTCAACAGACGGGTTAAGTCCCGCCGCGAGGAAGAGCGAGATGATGATCAGGACGAAGACCTGGCTCGCACTAGCGAGCGCCCTGAGCATCGTGATGGCTATAACCGCTCCTGCGGCGGCTAGGAATCCAAAATAGAAGGGGTGGCCTCGGTCGACCGGCACTCCAGGAGTTCCCATTGAGGCGGGAGTCACATCGGTAACCTCATCGCTCGCCTTATTACCGAACGAGAACCTGGGTTTCTTGAGCGCCATAGTTTGATAATACGAGAAGATAGGGCAGTGAGCGAGCTTCGAATAACGGGACTGAGTGAGGACATGCTTGCCCTCTCCTCCCTGCCCTGGCGCAAGGCTCTTGAAGACTGGCCCGAGGATCCTGGTCTAACCAGCATGCGCGGTATCTCGCGCCACATAGTGCGCCTTATTCGAACCGGACCAGGCGATCGCGATGTCTTTGCTGTTAAGGAGACGGTCGAAGAGTTCGCCTCCCGCGAGTACGCCATCTTGCGCGAACTCAATACTCGCAACGCCCCGTGCGTTGAGCCGGTGGCGATTGTGGAAAATCGACTCGATAACATGGCCAACCCGCTACCTGTGGCGCTGGTGACCCGCTACCTGCCATTTTCATTGCCTTATCGCGTCATCATGAGCACCGAGGTAACCCCGCACGAAATTAATAACATGGCTAATGCCTTGGCGCTGCTACTAGTCCGACTCCATCTTCTTGGATTTTGGTGGGGCGATTGCTCCCTCTCCAACACCCTCTTTAGACAGGATGCCGACGAGTATGCGGCCTACCTAGTTGATGCCGAGACTGGTGAGTTCCAACCGGGGCTAAGTAATGGGCAACGCGAACATGATCTTGATATCGCCCAATTCAACGTGGCGGCAGAACTCGAGGACTTGGCGAGCGCCGGACTTCTTCATCCTGGAATGGATCCGATTCGCGCCGCTGATCGAGTCATCTCTCGCTATCGCCGACTTTGGACGATGTTGAAAGAGCCTCAGGTTCTAGATCCAAGTGATCGTCACGCCGTCGAGAAGGCAATGCGCGCCGTACAAGATCTAGGTTTTGCTGTGGAGGAAGTTGAAGTCACCCTGGACGGAGATAAGGGTGCACTCAAATTCACTCCAAAACTTGTGGCGGCTGGCTACCACCAAAATCGTCTCTTCGAATTGATGGGAATTCATGCAGAGGAGTTACAGGCAAAGCGTCTGCTTGCCTCATTCGATCGTTTCCGCGGCCGCGAAAAGAAACCACTGCCTCCGATCGAAGATAGCGCTCGCCGCTGGCTATCTGAGACCTATCACCGCGTAATCGATATGGTTCCGGAAGAGCTCAGAGGCAGGGTAGAGCCCGCACAGATGTTCCACGAAATTTTGGAGCACCGCTGGTATCTCGGCGAGAAAGCTGGAAAAGATCTGGGGATTACCTATGCCACAGAGGATTATATTCGTTCCATATTGCCCTTTAGAAATGTACCTAAACAAGAGGAAGCGGTAGTGGTTGATGAGTTCTCTTCCTAAGAATTTCGGTTCTGCAATAGATTTAAGCGCGCTACGAAATCCTCCTGTCGCTACCGAAGCGTCGGGTGTAGGGATCACTCAAGCTAACCTGATGCAGGATGTTCTGCCGGCTTCACATGCGCAGGTTGTGATTCTGATCTGTTGGTCACCAAGGTCACCGCAATCTCAAGCGGTTATGAGCGCGCTGGGACAACTTCATGCGCAGGATTCTGCGAAGCCTGAAGGCGCTGGATGGTTGCTCGGAAATGTAAATGTGGATGTTGAGCCAGAGGTTGCTCAGGCGTTGCAAGTCCAGACCCTTCCTCTTGCGCTCGCGATTATTCAGGAGCAGGTTGTCCCACTCTTTGAAACGGTGCCCACCGCCCCTCAACTTCGTTTGGTAATCGATAAGGTCCTCTCGCTAGCAGCCGAACGCGGAGTTGGAACGGTTACTCCCGACGGTGCACCGGTAGTTGAAGAACAACTTGAACCCGAGGAAGTTCGCGCACTTGAAGCGCTGGATCAAGGTGACTATGTCGCCGCCCGCGCGGCATACCGCGACTGGCTCAATAGGGCGCCAGCCAATTCGCTCGCTCAACTTGGATTAGCACAGGTTGAACTTCTACTTCGAATCTCAGGATTTGATATTTCCGCGGTGATTGCTTCAGCCAACGAAGAACCTACAAACCTGGTGCTAGCGCGGCAGGCAGCTGATTGCGAAGTTGCAGAGGGAAAGTTTGAAGAAGCGTTCACTCGATTAATTTCGGCAATCAAAATTTCTAGCGGTGAGGATCGTATAGGAATTCGCGAGCATCTTGTAGGGTTGTTCTCGCTGGTTGATCCAGCAGACCCAATTCTCATTAAGGCTAGACAACAGTTAGCGAGCGCACTCTTTTGACTTTGATTGTCACCTCCAGGGAGCGACGAAATCAATTCCTACTTTTTTTCTATTTTGGTATGACCACGTTGGCACTTGCAACACGCGCGCCAAATTTAAAGGCCAACCTTCATGTAGATAACGGAACTTACGGCACCTTGATTAGTTTTGGTGCGGTCGGGGGAGTTCTTTCAATGATGGTCGCAGGTCAGATCGTAGATCGAATTGGGGTAGGACCTGTTCTGATATCAATGAGCGCGCTTATGTATGGCTCCATTATTTCTATGCCGCACATTCATACCCCGTGGATTTATTTAGTTGTTAATATCGCATTTGCCTTTGGACTCAACGCGTACAACATCGGACTGCACCATCAAGCGCTTCGACGTCAGGCGTTAAGCGGTGAACGCTCAATTCCTAAGATGCACGGGGCCTGGAGTTTAGGCACACTCATCTCCACCGTTCTGGCAATCATCGTGACCTCGCACGTTTCTCTGGCATGGCATATCGATGTACTAGTCGGGGCGATGTGGGTGGGAACGCTCTGGTCGGTATTGCAGATGAGACCCTTCCTGATTTCCGGTTCTGAGAAGCGCGATGAATCTGAGCCCCCAATAGGCATCAAGAGCGCTTTTGCTATGTTGACTACCGATCGATATATAGCAATCGCCTACCTATGTGCGGTGATGGTCGAATTTTCCACGAATAACTGGGTGACTTTGTCATCTCACCAAGAGATAAAGGCAAGCACAACCCTCAGCATTGTTCCTTATTTGATGTTTATGCTCGGCATGACCGCGGGCAGGTTGAACGCGCACCGACTCTTAGCAATTAAGCCGGAGGCCTACTGGATTCGGATTTCTTCACGTATTGGCGGCAGTAGTTTTATGATCTTCCTGCTCCTAGCAAAATTTGCTGCTCCACATAGTTTTGCCGCTGCTTTCACCCTAGAGATTCTCGGATTCTTTATCGGCGGTCTCTGTGGTTCATTCTTTGCCGGATTTATCACTCAGATAGCTAGCGCGCGATCCAATCTGCCTGCCGGAGTAGTGGTAGCTCAACTTGGATTGGCGATTTCAGCGCTCTCGTTCGTGGTTCAGTTGATCATCTCGTGGGTTGCCCAAAGCACGACAATTACTTATGCGCTAATGATTCCTGGAGCGCTGATGATCTCGCTCTCCTTCTTTAAGAAACTTGGACCTCGGGAAGTTAAGGTCCAAGTTACTCATTAAAGATCAACCAGAACCTTCGGTATTACCAGCATCTGCAGCGGTGACATCTTCGATCTGATACTTATCGATCGCCTCTTGAACAACCTTGGCCTTAATCTCGCCATTCTTTGCGAGTTGTGCGAGAGTGGCAACAACAATTGATTCAGCATCAACTTTGAAGTGACGGCGCAGAGCTCCGCGGGTATCAGACATTCCAAATCCATCGGTTCCCAGAGAGTAGAAATCTTGCGGAACCCATGGTGCGATCTGATCTTGAACTGCACGCATGAAATCACTTACCGCGATGACAGGACCATCAAAGGCCTTGAGTTTGCGCGTGACATAAGCGGTGCGCTGATCATGAGGGTTGAGAAGGTTATGACGATCGGTCTCAAGGCCATCGCGACGTAACTCGTTCCAAGAAGTTACCGACCAGACATCTGAACTGATTCCGAAATCATCTTGTAAGAGCTGCTGCGCCTTAAGGGCCCAGTTGAGCGAGACTCCAGACGCTAAGAGATTTACCTCGTTCTTGCCCTTTTTGGTGGCTGGTGAATAGAGATACATACCTTTGAGCAGGCCCTCAACATCTAGGTTCTCGGGCTCTGCCGGTTGGGCGTAAGGCTCGTTGTAAACGGTGAGGTAGTAGTAGACATTCTCACTGTTCTCGCCATACATGCGGCGGAGTCCATCTTTAACGATATGGCCAACCTCGTAACCAAATGCTGGGTCGTAAGCGACCACTGCAGGATTAGTTGAGGCGAGAAGGGGCGAGTGTCCATCTTCGTGTTGCAAGCCTTCACCATTAAGAGTGGTGCGACCCGCAGTAGCTCCTACAACAAACCCACGGCACATCTGATCGGCAGCGGCCCAGAATGCATCTCCGGTGCGTTGGAAACCAAACATTGAGTAGAAGATGTAGATCGGAATCATTGGCTCATCGTGAGTTGAGTATGAGGAGCCGACAGCGGTAAATGAAGCAGTTGAACCGGCCTCATTAATTCCTTCATGCAAAATCACACCCGAGGTTGATTCCTTGTAGGACAACATCAATTCACGGTCAACAGATGCATATGTCTGTCCGAGAGGGGAGTAAATCTTGAGAGTTGGGAAGAGGCTATCCATTCCGAATGTGCGAGCCTCATCAGGGATGATCGGAACAAAGCGCTTGCCGATCTCTGGATCTTTAACCAAGTCCTTAAGAAGGCGAACAAAAGCCATGGTGGTTGCGACTTCTTGCTGACCAGATCCACGCTTTACTGATTCATAGGTTGAATCTGCAGGTTGTGGAAGTGGACGTGAGATCTTGCGGCGAGTTGGAACAGATCCGCCAAGTTCACGACGGCGCTCCATCATGTATTTGTACTCTTCAGAGTCAACTCCTGGATGGTAATAAGCAGGTAGTTTTGCATCGATTGCAGAATCTGGAAGAGGAATATGCAAGGTGTCACGGAATTGGATGAGATCTTCGTGAGTCATTTTCTTCATCTGGTGCGTGGAGTTACGTGCCTCGAAGTGCGAACCAAGTGTCCAACCCTTAATCGTCTTAGCCAAGATAACGGTTGGTTTGCCATTCTTCTCAGTTGCGGCTTTGTAGGCTGAAAATAGTTTGCGGTAATCATGTCCACCGCGCTTTAGGCCCCAAATCTTTTCATCAGACCAGTTAGCAACCAAGGCTGCAGTACGAGGATCTCGGCCAAAGAAGTGTTCGCGCACATAAGCGCCGCTCTCGGCCTTGAATGTCTGATAGTCACCATCTGTTGTGCGGTTCATGAGATCAACGAGAGCACCTTCGCGGTCATTAGCAAGGAGTTCATCCCACTCGCGGCCCCATACAACCTTGATGACATTCCACCCTGCGCCACGGAAGATCGACTCAAGTTCTTGAATGATCTTGCCGTTACCGCGGACCGGTCCATCCAAGCGTTGCAGGTTGCAGTTGATAACAAAGTTAAGGTTGTCGAGTCCTTCGCGAGCAGCAAGGCTAATTGCTCCGAGAGTCTCTGGCTCGTCGCACTCTCCATCACCGAGGAATGCCCAGACATTTTGGTCTGAGGTGTCCTTGATGCCACGGCCGTGGAGGTAGCGGTTATAGCGAGCTTGATAAATCGCATTGATCGGACCAAGTCCCATTGAAACCGTTGGGAATTGCCAGAACTCTGGCATCAAACGTGGATGTGGATAGGACGAAAGTCCGCCACCTGAATGCGAAAGCTCTTGGCGGAAGCCATCCATCTGATGTTCGGTTAAGCGACCTTCAACGAAGGCGCGGGCGTACATGCCAGGGCTGGCATGGCCTTGGAAGAAAATTTGATCTCCGCCACCAGGGTGATCTTGTCCGCGGAAGAAATGGTTGAAACCGACTTCATATAAAGATGCAGAGGAGGCGAAAGTCGAGATATGTCCGCCAACTCCAATTCCTGGACGTTGTGCGCGATGAACCATTATTGCAGCGTTCCAACGAATGATGGCGCGAATGCGGCGCTCAATCGCTTCATCGCCAGGAAAATCTGCTTCGCGAGTTGAAGGAATGGTGTTGATGTAGTCGGTGGTGCGAAGTGCACCGACCCCCAGTTTGTTTTCCTGGGCGTGCTGTAAAAGCGAGAGCATGATGTAACGGGCACGGGTAGGACCTGCGGCTTGAAGCAGGGAGTCGAGTGAGGCTTTCCACTCCGCGGTCTCCTGAGGGTCCAAATCAACCAACTGGTCGATCAGATTATTCGGGGTATCGATGAATTGGTTGAAACCGCTCGCTTCGCTCATGGGAGCAGTTTATTCACATCAAAAGGCTTGCGCTCACGCGAGAAGTTGAGTGGACTACTCCTACTCGCCCCGCTGGGTGAGCCCGAGGGGCTGGGCAAGCCCATAGAGAGGTGGAGGTTCTGGTGAACTCCCCACAGGGGTTATCTACAAGCGTTGATCGACTCGGGCTGACGCCGGGTGAACTCATACTTGAGGTCGGCTATGACAGGGACTGCGATGATCAATTGCGACTCGCCATTGAGGCAAAGATCGAATCAACCCTTCTAACGGGCCACCTCGATGAGGTCGTTGACGCGGTGATCCTGTGGTGGCGTGACGGTGATGGAGATCTCGTTGATGATCTCGTTGATGGGCTTACCTATCTCAGCGAAAACGGGCCGATATGGCTACTTACCCCTAAAGTTGGCATTGCAGGACATGTTGAACCGAGCGATATCCAAGATGCCGCTCCAACAGCAGGCCTGACACAGACTGTCTCATTTTTAGTTGCACCAAATTGGACTGCGACAAAATTAGTCGCTCGAAAGAGTGCCAAACGCTAAGGAAAGTAGAACACATGTCTTTAACCATCGGCCAACCAGTTCCAGATTTCACCCTCACCAATCAATTCGGTGAAGCAGTTACCTTGTCATCATTTAAGGGCAAGAAGAATGTCGTCGTTGTATTTATTCCATTCGCCTTCACGGGCACTTGTACCGGTGAGTTGTGCGCGCTGCGTGATGACCTATCCTCATTCCAGAATGAGAACGCAGAGCTATTAGCGGTTTCCTGCGATTCAATGTTTACTCAAAAAGTATTCGCTACTCAAGAGGGTTATAACTTCCCTGTGCTCTCAGATTTCTGGCCACATGGCGCTGCCGCTAAGGCATACGGCGTATTTAACGAGGAGCGTGGCTGTGCCTTCCGCGGAACCTTCATCATTGATAAAGAAGGAGTTCTGCGTTGGCAGGTAGTTAACGGCTTGGGCGACGCTCGCAATATCGGCGACTACAAGGCTGCGCTCGCTTCCCTGTAATTAATTCCTACTTAAATCCTGGAGCAAATCCAACAATTTAAGCGGATTTTTGGCGTGCCCCACTTCCTCAGGTACAGTGGGGCACTCAATACCGGGCGGTTAGCTCAGCGGTAGAGCGCTTCGTTTACACCGAAGATGTCGGGGGTTCGAAACCCTCACTGCCCACCATGTGATGTGTCGGGACATCGTTGACAGATGTGGCGAGACATCCTTGACACTTCACTTTGGCTTTCTAGACCTCTTTG
>CAIMBV010000251.1 GCA_903839355.1 uncultured Actinomycetes bacterium | reverse complement strand
TCGGGTTTCGAGTTCCCACAATCGCGATTGAGTTTTCTGCACTTTCAAGCGCCTCCCGATTGCCACGGCCAATAAGCGCCATAGGCGGAGCTTTCAGATCATCGAGAGAAGCAGGCCAATCTGAATCTTCCCGCGAAATTAGGAAGGCACCAATACTTTCAAGCTCCTCGAATAATCGTTCCCCATTCAGAGAGGCAAGGGCTTCCTGTAGAGATTTTCCTCCACGTTTGTTCTCTGCGTACTGACCCGCTCTTATGCGATCTAGGAATTCAGATGCTCCATACTGGCGATAATGCGTGCTCCAGATTTCATTCCCGCCTTCAAAGAGGGCAAGGAGCAAGAGATGTTCCGTCACCTCAGATGGACTCACAGTATCTGCGAACCTTCTCGCAGCCGATGTGCATCTTGCACATCTTGCAATCCCGGAATTGTTGAACCTCGCCGATCAGCAATCGACCAAGAAGTGCGTAGAACCTTGTGATAACCGCGAGCGCTCAACCTTTCGTGATCGAGTTCGGCATGAAGAAATGCCATCGCCTCTCGGCTAGCTCGATATTTATGACGCAACTGACTGGCTGGAATTCTTGAGTTGAGTTTCCAAGAATCTGCTTTAAATCTCTCGGCCGCGACTTCGCGACCTTGAATGACTCTGGCTCTCACAACAGCGCTTGATTCTCCAGGTTCGATTGCAGACAATTCAAGGCGAGACGGCACTTCCACATATGATCGAATATCAATGCGATCTAGCAATGGACCGGAAATCTTCTGCATATACCGCCTAATTTGAACTGATGAACACGTACAAGCCAGACCTCTACCGTTGAATCGTCCGCAAGGACATGGGTTTGCCGCAAGAACCAGTAGGAAGTCCGCGGGAAAGATGATGGTTCCAGCAACTCGAGAGATGGCCACCGTTCCTGACTCCAAAGGTTGACGGAGTGCGTCAAGGACCCCCGCGTTGCACTCCGGGGCTTCGTCGATGAAGAGCACTCCCTTGTGAGCTAATGAGCAGGCCCCCGGGCGAATTGAATGAGCACCCCCTCCCACCATTGCGGTGGATGTCGTCGTGTGGTGCGGAGCGACAAAGGGAGGAGTTCGCGAATCTACCTGTCGCTCTGCCAGCGCTCCCGCTATTGAATGAATCGCAGCAACTTCCAAGGACTCTTGAGAGTTGAGTTCTGGCATTACGGTCGGAATTCTCTCCGCCAGCATCGTCTTTCCGGTACCTGGGGGTCCCAAGAAGAGCAGATGGTGTCCACCGATGGCGGCAATCTCAAGCGCAAATCTGGCAGACCTTTGTCCAACTACTTCGCTCAGATCTTTTAACTCTGGTACGTGGAGAACGGGTTGCTTCAGATCAACGTCGGGAATCACTCCCTCCTGAAGATATTGAAGAACCTGGCTTAGGTGGGAAAAGGGAATTGGTTTAAGTCTTGTGAGACCCCGCGTCTCTGCGAGATTTTCCGCGGGAATAATTGCACTCTCGATCCCCAACTCCTGTGCGGCAATAAGAGCCGGGAGTACTCCACGAATTGGTTTGATTGAGCCGTCTAGAGAGAGCTCTCCCATGATTACCTGAAAATCGTGGTTGACCTTGGTAACAATCCCCTGTGCGATAAGTAATGCAACTGCTATCGGAAGATCAAAACCTGAACCGCTTTTATGTAACCACGCTGGGGATAATGAAACAGTCACCCGCTTGTTGGGCCACTGCGCTCCTGAATTATGTATCGCCGAACGCACTCGCTCCTTCGACTCCATGAGTGCCGCATCTGGAAGCCCGAGGAGTGAATATCCCGGTAATCCATCGGAGATATCAACCTCGATATCAACCAATTCACCATGCAATCCTATGAGTGCAATGCTTTGAGTGCGGGCAAGGGTCACTACAAAACTCCCGCACGATACTCAACCTCAGGTTTTAAACCGCTCCTAAAGTGAACTGCAGCGCAATCAATTCTGTAGTCAGCCCCCCACTGATCATGTGTGGCGATCCAGGCCAATGCGAGTCGTTGCAGTCGCAGTGCCTTAATAGGAGTGATGGCTTCGAGGGGGTGGCCATATCGTGAGCTGGTCCGACTCTTCACTTCTACAAATAAAAGCATCGCTCCATCACGTGCAACGAGATCAATCTCGCCCTCTTTTATGCGCCAGTTTCTGGCAACGATTGCGATTCCTTGTGCTTCTAAATAGGAGGCGACCAGGTTCTCTCCATCTGCGCCAATTCTTCGTAATGCTCGCGCCATATGGCAAAGGTAATGACAGTGAAAACTGACTCAGTTGTGCAATGAGCACCTTGTTGAAAAAAATTACCTGTTGATAGAAATAGAAGAAATATTTGCAAAACTCTTCCGATGAATCGGCGTAACGCCCAACTCCCCCAACGCTTTGGTGTGTGCGGCAGTTATGTATCCCTTGTGTCGGGCAAAGCCATATCCGGGATATTGGCTATCCACGGCAACCATGAAGCGATCGCGATAGACCTTGGCCAAAATCGAAGCAGCACTGATGCTGAGCGCGACTTGATCGCCTTTCCAGACCGCAAGATTTGGGATTGCTAAACCCTCGATGGCATAACCATCGGTTAAGACATATTCCGGTTGAGTTGAGAGCGCATTGATAGCTCGACGCATCCCTGCAAGATTTGATTTGTGGAGTCCTACTCGATCTATCTCTTCAGGGGATATTTCGATTATTGAGTAGGCCAGCGCCTCGGCCTTGATCACATCAAAGAGTTCTTCACGTACTTTCTCAGTCAGAGCCTTGGAATCGCGAACGCGCGCAAGCTCTTGCGAGTCGGGGTTCTGCAGAATTACTGCTGCTACTACTAATGGACCAGCACATGGACCGCGACCAGCTTCATCGACTCCAGCAATGCGCGAAATTCCACTTGCGCGAAGCGAGCTTTCAATCCCCACCATTAGGGGCTCTTTTTAACCGGAACCTTCGATAAGTCGTGGCCTACAGAGAGGAATTTGAAATGGTTGATCGGCCACACAACGAATTCGGCTCGACCCACTACATCGCTCAACGGAACGAATCCTTTGTGGACATCGTCGGTGTGGAAACGTGAATCAGCACTTGCCGCTCGGTGATCACCCATCACCCAGATAAAGCCCTTTGGAACTGTAATATCGAATTTGGAATCACTTGGAGTATTCCCGGGGAAGAGATAGTTCTCATTAATAGAAACGCCATTAACCTGCAATCGTCCTTTGGCATCGCAGCAGACCACATGATCCCCACCAACACCAATTGTGCGCTTAACAAGATATTGGGTAGCTGGGTCAGGAAGAATTCCGACATCAACTAATCCGCGTTTCAATTCACGTGTTACAACATTTCCAGTTGCAGCAGGAGGTGATCCCAGCCAATTTGCCGGATCTTTGAATACGACAACTTCTCCGCGACGAATATCGCTAAACAAAGCCGAGAATTTATTGACGGCAATACGATCGCCAATGCCCAAGGTGTTCTGCATCGAACCAGAAGGCACGTAAAAGAAATGTATAAAGAAGGTCTTGATAATGACCGCTACTACAAGTGCCGACACAACTATGATCGGAACTTCTCGAAGTAGCGAACCCTTCTTGGGAAGGCGCATTTTAAAAGTTATTAAGCTTGTTCAGCTGGAGTTTCAGACTCAGCAACAACCTCTTCAGTGGCTGCAGGAGCTTCGACAACTGCCTCAGGAGCGGCTACTTCTGCAACAACTTCTTGCTCGATAACTGCCTCTGTAATGATCTCTTCAGTAATTACTTCCTCAACGATCACATCTTCAACAATGAACTCGTTGTTAGCGCCACGACGCTCTTTAATCTTGGCAGCCTTACCGCGCAGATCGCGGAGGTAGTACAACTTGGCGCGACGGACATCTCCACGGCGAACCATTTCAAACTTTTCGATAACTGGGGTGTGTACTGGGAAGGTACGCTCAACGCCAACTCCGTATGAAAGCTTGCGGATTGTAAAGGTCTCGCGGACGCCTGAACCCTGGCGGCGGATAACTACGCCTTGGAAGACCTGGATACGGCTCTTGGAACCTTCGATAACACGAACGTGGACCTTGATCTCATCGCCAGAGCGGAAGTTAATAATGCCCTTTTTGAGCGAGGCGGCATCAACCGCATCCAAAACGTTCATGGGTAATCCTTTGCTTGTGGGGCCCCGTTGAGAGGGTCCGTCATGTAGAAAGAGTTGCTGAAGGTCGTATCTTGCCACATGGGGGCAGGGCTAGCCAATTTCGTGGGTCAACAGCGCGTGGAGGGCTGGTCCGGCTGCGATCACCATGGACTCCCCCGCCAGGCCGCCATTTCTGCCCGTCACCAGGGCGCCCGCCTCACGAGCGATGAGCCCTCCGGCAGCCAAATCCCACTCCTTGAGCCCAGTTTCAAAGTACCCATCGACTGCCCCACTGGCAACGTGGCAGAGATCTACCGCGGCGGCGCCATTTCGGCGAATATCGCGGACCCTCGGAATCAAGTGAGCAATCATCTCTCCCTGGCGCACTCGCTCAGCGAGGTCGTAGGAGAATCCGGTCGCAATTAAGGAGTCGCTCAAAGTGTCGGCGTTGGATACATCGATCTTGCGATCATTGAGGTAGGCCCCACCACCTCGACTGGCTCGCCACAAAGAGTTCAAAGTTGGCGCATAGACAATCCCGATGAGAACACCTTGATCATCCTTGGCAGCGATGCTGATATTCCAGCCTGGAAGGTTGTAAAAGTAATTTACGGTTCCATCAATAGGGTCGATTACCCAAGTGATACCAGAGGCAGATTCGCGAGCCGCTCCCTCTTCGCCGATGATTCCATCGCCAGGTCGCGCAGCCAATATTTCACTCACTATTAACTTCTCACTCGCGTGATCCATATGTGTTGCAAAATCGCGAGCAGAACTCTTCTGATTTATATCGAAGGTATCGGGGCGATTTGAGAGTAATTCTCCAGCTTTCTGCGCAATTCCTTCTGCGAGTACAAGTAGCTCATCAATTAACTCGGTTGGCTCACTCTGCTTCATGGATAGAATCTAGGTATGTTTTCACCGTATCGCAAACTTTTCGCGGTACCTGGCGCGTTACGTTTCTCAATCGCAGGCTCAATCGCGCGATTGCCTATATCGATGACTTTGCTCTCGATCACCTTTGTAATCGTCCATATCAAGCACTCCTACACGCTCGCAGGAACGGTTTCTACCGGAGCCGCCCTCATATCAACGGTATTTAGCCCAACCTGGTCTAGATATGCCGACCGGCTGGGTCAGCGAAAGGTGCTCCGCTTCACCATCCCTTTTTATATAAGTTTCGACCTAGTTTTTCTCTTCGCCATCTATAACCACGCCCCTACATATATCTGGATGACCGCAATCTTTCTGGCAGAGATCTTTCTACCTAACGTGGGTGGATTAACGAGAAGACGTTGGCTATGGGTGCTTGGTGAAGATCGCGCGCTCATTAACACGGCTTATTCGTATGAAGCGCTGATGGATGAAATCATTTTCATTGTGGGACCGATCGTCGCCACATCTGCTGCCACATTCATATCTCCCGCTGCAGGAATGGCCATGGGTTTTTCATTTATGGCAATCGGAACGACTCTCTTTATCTCACAACGCTCTACTGAACCGGCTCCCTTTAAACCAGATGAATCAAGTGCAAAAGGATTCGTTCTCGCTTTGCCGATTGTGCAAGCGGTATTTCTTCCCTTTATTTTTATCGGCGCTTTTTTTAGCTCAACTAATCTTGCTGTAGTGGGTTATGCGCAGGAGCATCACGACAGTGCTTACACCGGCTTAGTGCTCGCTATCTGGGCTGCCGGTAGTGGAGTTGCAGCAATATTTAACGGCTCGATCAAGTGGAAGCTCAAGGATGCATCTCGCTTTCGGATTAACCTCATTGCAATTGCAGTGCTTTCAATTCCATTCTTCTTCATCCACTCGATGGTGATTTTGTCCGCCGCTCTCTTTCTCTCCGGAATGGGCGTAGCCCCTCTCATCGTGGCTGGCTATGGAGTTGCAGAGAAATCGGTGCCGGCCGAAAAAGTTACTGAGACTCTTGCCTGGGTAATTGCTGGACTATCCCTTGGCGGCGCGCTCCCTGGAACCCTGACCGGACACATCATCGATTCTCGCGGCGCGAGTAAGGCCTTTGTCGTTCCCATCATCTGCCTCGTCTTGGCAAACCTGGGAACGCTCCCCTTTCTACGCACCTGGCGCAAGATTGCTGATCACTGAGGCCGATGGCTGAGAGATCCCATACTTCCACCCGCAGTTGTGGCACTCTTTGCTCGTGAGCGATCTACGGTTAATTGGACGATCTGAAGATGGCAGCGAACTAGAGCTGCAGTCGCAGGATGGAACCACTCATACTCTTCGTATTAGCGATCAATTACGAGCATTGGTGAACCAACCTCGCCTGGTCGCAGTTGTGCCATCTGATGAAGAGACCACTGTGACCGTGAAAGAGATTCAAGCCAGATTGCGCAGTGGCGAAAGCATCGATTCGATCGCTCGAACCACTCAGTGGTCGACGGAGAAGGTAGAGAAATTTTCAGGTCCCATCTTGCAGGAACGGGCCTATGTCATTGGACTTGCTCTCGCGGCACAACTTCGTCGCGAGAAATATGCGCCGACACTTTCCGCAGCGACAATTGCTCAGCTCTCCCCGCGCGGAGTTGATATGGAGCGAGTCGAGTGGAATACCTGGCGCAACCCTGATGGCTCTTGGAATATCGTCCTTTACTACCCGACAAAAGATGGCTCGATCAGCGAAGCGAATTGGACCTTTGACCTGGCAAATCGCAGTTTAGAAGCGCTCGATGACGGTGCGGCATGGATCGCTGGCGATGAGATCGATTCACGCCATCAGACTCCATCACATGGAATCGTCTACCCCACCACTCCAGTTCCACGGCTGGTTGCTGTGCGTGAAAACGGTGACGAGAAGACCGCTTCAGATACTCCGAGAATTTCTGGTCTTGATGCAATCATCGATACCGGGCCGAGTGTTTCATCTGAGGTGAGTGAGGCGGAGAAGCGAGATGGCATCACCAAACGACTCAAGATCCCTTCCTGGGATGACATTATGTTTGGCGGATCTAAAGGAACTTCAGAAGAGGAATAACGGTCTCTGATTCGGTGATCCCACCGTGGTGACCTACCATCGCCGACTCCTGCGAAATGCGAGTTGGATCAATCAAAATAACCTCATCGCTTGCAATAACTACTAAATCACCCATTCGATCTAAACTATCCTCTGATATCTGGCTACCGAATAGCCCAGCACCGATCGCCTCTGATTTCGAATGAACCGCAGCCCTATCCCCTAAATACTCACGCCACTGCACAAGAGTTTCCTCAAGAGCGCCGCCTCTTACGTAAATGTGACGAGCGCGTGGTTCTCCGCCAACCAGAGTTACGTTCTGCATTAGATTGTTCTCAACACCCAAAATAATCTTCTCACCTACATTCACCATGCCGTGATCAGCGGTGACATAGAGATCGGTATTACGTGGCAAACGGTCACGCAATTTCCCAATTAAATCCGCAACTTGCGAGAGCGCGGTAAGCCACTTCTCGCTACCCACGCCATCGTTGTGCCCGGCGTGATCAAGGGCGTTGATATACAAATAAGTAAATGAGTTGGGTTCTGCTAAAGCACGCACTGCTGCTTCAACCATCTGCTCGGCGTGATTTGCTCCTACATAATCTGCACCACGAAGTGCAGCTTGAGTGAAAGCACTTCCTTCATATCGCTTCTCTGCAATATTGGTTACGGTAATTCCATGTTCCATAGCGCGTTCAAAGAGAGTTGGAACCTTCTGCCAGAAGAGTGGATCCACGCGATCATCCCACTTGAGCGCATTCAACAATCGACCAGGCGTTCCTGAGTTTGGGACGCGCACGGTGTAGCCCAACATTCCATGCACTCCTGGTAATTCACCAGTTCCTAAACTTGTCAGATTTGTAACCGTTGTTGATGGAAAATGTGATTGCAATGAGCGAGTGGTTAAAACCTGGCTAAAGATCGGAAATTGAGAAGCATATTTCTCAAGTGATGTAGATCCCATTCCATCGACCAGCAAGAGAGCGCTGCGGCGTGATGGCGAGAGGTTGAGTTGATTATCAACCCCCGGGAGACCGAGAGAGGCAAATATAGATTGCGACAGATCTGCCAGTCCTAAGCCCACATCCCCATCCTGCCGTAAATTGCGTGGCAAGATACGCGCCATGGCACGCACCCCTAAAGCCGTTCTCCCAAAGGCTGGAGAGAACCCAGGCAAGATCGTGGATATCGACGTCTCGAAAGAGATGAGTGACTCATTCCTCGAATATGCCTACTCGGTCATTTACTCAAGAGCGCTACCTGATGCCCGCGATGGCCTCAAGCCGGTTCAGCGCCGCATTCTGCACCAGATGTTCGACATGGGACTTCGTCCAGACCGGGGCCACGTCAAGTGTGCTCGCGTTGTCGGCGAGGTAATGGGTAAGTTGCATCCGCACGGAGATGGTGCGATTTACGACGCGGCAGTTCGTCTAGCTCAACCCTTCACGACGCGTCTGCCCCTGATCGATGGTCACGGAAATTTTGGTTCGCTTGATGCTGGACCTGCCGCTATGCGTTACACCGAGGCCAGACTCGCCCCTGCTGCTATGGCGATGGTCGATGAGGCCGATGAAGATACTGTGGACTTTGGCGGAAACTATGACGGTCAATTACTAGAACCCCTCGTGCTCCCAGCCGCATTCCCTAATCTCCTCGTTAATGGAGCCACTGGAATCGCGGTGGGTATGGCAACAAATATGCCGCCACACAACTTGGGTGAGGTAGTCGCGGCAGCAAAACACCTGATTGATAATCCAAAAGCGACTCTCAAATCGCTGATGAAGTATGTGCCAGCTCCTGACTTTCCAACCGGAGGCGAAATCATTGGCCTGGAAGGCGTGGCAGATGCTTATGCCACTGGTCGCGGTTCGTTCAAAGTTCGCGCTACCGCCGTCATCGAAAAAGTCACCTCCCGCAAACAGGGCATTGTTATTACGGAGTTCCCTTACAACATTGGCCCCGAAAAGGTCGTTGAGAAGATCGCAGATTTAGTTAAGTCAAAGAAAGTACTAGGGATCTCGGACATCATTGACCTCTCCGATGGCCAGCAGGGAACGAAGGTCGTTATCGAGATTAAAAACGGCTATGAACCAGAAGAGATTCTCGAAAAGCTCTACAAGTTAACTCCGATGGAGGATCAATTCTCTGTTAACGCGGTCGCGCTCGTCGATGGCAAGCCACAGACTTTAGGTCTCAAGGAGTTGCTCGAAGTCTTTATCGCGCATCGCATCGAAGTTGTGCGCCGCAGATCGGAATTTCGTAAAGCAAAGGCGCAGGGGCGATTGACACTTGTCGATGGCCTGCTGAAAGCGATTATTGATATCGATAAGGTCATCAAAATCATTCGGGGATCAGAGGATGCGCAGAGCGCGAAAGATGCCCTCATGAAGGGATTCAAATTAAGCGATGAGCAGGCGACATACATCCTCGATATGCCACTGCGCCGACTGACAAAGGTAAGCAAGCTCGAGCTCGAGACAGAGCAGAAACAACTCAGTGAAACCATCGCTGCGCTCAAAACACTTCTCTCCAGCGAGGCGAACATCAAGGCTCAGGTCTCTACTGAGTTAACTGCCGTCTCAAAGAATTTTGCAACGCCACGACGAACTCGAATTGGTGCTGCGTAACAAAACTACAACTTAGGCATCAATCCGATCGCGGTCGATCTCTGCAGTTGAAATAAATTCTTTTCGAGGCGCTACCTCGTTACCCATAAGCAGTTCAAAGATGGCTTCAGCGGCCTTGGCATCGTTCATAGTCACCCTACGCAAGGTGCGCTTCTCTGGGTCCATGGTCGTCTCGCGCAATTGATCGGCATCCATCTCGCCAAGACCTTTGTAGCGTTGAACTGGCTCTTTCCAACGCTTACCACTCTTGGTTAAATCAGCGAGTAGTTTCTTCATCTCTTCATCTGAATAGGTGTAATAAACCTCGCCACGCTTGCCACCGATCACATCAATGCGATGCAAAGGTGGGATTGCGGCAAAGACGCGACCGTCTTGAATCAAAGGTCGCATATAGCGATAGACCAAAGTAAGTAGCAGGCAGCGGATATGCGCACCATCCACATCGGCATCTGACATCAAGATGACGCGACCATATCGAGCATCTTCTAGGTTAAAGGATGCTCCTGAACCGGCTCCGATGACCTGGATGATGGAGGCACATTCATTGTTCTCCAGCATCTGCGAAAGAGACGCTTTTTGCACATTCAAAATTTTCCCTCGTATCGGCAGAATTGCTTGGAACTCTGAGTTACGTGCGGCTTTTGTAGTACCCAGCGCAGAATCACCCTCAACAATAAAGAGTTCAGTACGCGCAGTGTCATCTGAACGACAATCCGATAACTTTGTGGGCAACGAACTATTCTCTAACGCGCTCTTGCGGCGTTGCAGATCTTTATGAGCTCGAGCTGAGATGCGGGTACGAGATGCTGCTGCCACCTTCTCGAGGATCGCGCGACCGGTGGCTTTATCGATCCGTTTCGTTGAATTAAAGAAATTCTTAAGCTCATCTGTTACAACGCTCGCCACGATCTTTGCAGCTGCGGCAGTTCCCAAAACTTCCTTGGTCTGTCCTTCAAATTGTGGTTCGGACATGCGAACAGTTATGACCGCTGTTAATCCTTCGAGAACATCGTCCTTAATCACATCGATCTCATTGTTCTTCAAAGTCTTTGTTGCACGAAGTGCATCATTAAAGGCCTTGGTGATCGCGCGTTCGAAACCTTGTGTATGTGTTCCACCTTTCGGGGTGGCAATAATGTTTACAAAAGATGACATAGTGGTTTCAAATGCATTGCCCCACTGCATGGCGATATCGACACCCATGGTGCGATTTACCTCTGTTGGCATCATGTGGCCTTTATCGTCCAAGACCGGAACGGTCTCGGTGTACTCACCACTTCCGGTTAAACGGATCACTTCACCGATAGGTTCATCAGGACGCAAGAAGGTACAGAACTCAGAGATCCCTCCCTTGTGAAGGAAGATCTCAGATGTCTTGGATTTGCCGCGATTATCATTAACGGTCAGCTGCAAACCAGGAACCAAATAGGAGGTCTGGCGTGCGCGAGCGTGAATATCTTCGATAGAGAGTTCTGCCTCTTTGAGGAAGATCTGCTTGTCGGCCCACCACTTGGTCCGAGTTCCAGTGACCTTGGCGGGAACCTTGCCAATCACGCGCAGCCCAGATTTCTCCTCAAAAGGAGCTTTAGGGCCATCTCCATCGAAAATGCCAGGAGTTCCGCGTTGGAATGACATCC
>CAIMBV010000250.1 GCA_903839355.1 uncultured Actinomycetes bacterium | reverse complement strand
TGTATGGATTCACGCATCGATCCGCTTCGCATCGTGGGTATGCATGCCGGGGATGCCAAAATTTTACGTAACGCTGGGGCACGAGTGACGGATGACGTCCTGCGCACCTTGGTACTCGCGACTCATCTCTTAGGCGTAAATCGCGTTCTCGTGATGCCGCACACCGATTGCCGAATGGCGAGTACCGATGAGGCTGGAATACACGCCGCCATCTCGCAGAAGAGCGGTGTAGATACCCGGAGTCTGGATTTTCAGACCACCGACGATCAACTAGGCGCGCTACTCAAAGACATTGTGAAAATAGAAAGCTATCCACTACTCCATGATGAGGTGCGAGTAATGGGAGCGATCTACGATGTGAAGAGCGGGCTACTGACTCCCGTAAATTGAGCTTTTAAACTCTTGATTCACCCCCGACTTCTCTCTACCCTTTCATTACAAATCTTTCAGCGGTGAGGGAGAGTGCCATGGCGCATGACGTTGTAACTGAGCAACCCAAAGATTTCAAAATCATCCCAACCAGTGCGATACCACTTGTCGCGGTTGTCTACATCGGACTCATTGTTGCGGTAGCAACGAACCGACTCTGGGCCTTGGATTTCTTCCACGTCGTGGGTGGCGGGCTCTGGACTGGGATTGATCTATTTCTCGGATTCGTTATCGGACCAATCATAGGAAAGATGAGCATTCCTGCACGTATGGAGTTCTCCAAGAAATTCATGCCGAAGATGGTCTTGTTAATGCCAACCCTGGTGATTGCAACACTCGCAGGAGGGTGGCAATTAGCACGACATGAGGGATTCATTCTCTCCTCTGATAAGCATCATGGGTGGGTGGTTGCCTCAATGATTGTTGTAGGAGTTATGGCGGTTGTTGCCCTTGGTTTTCTTGAACCCGCCAATCTCGGCGTTCTCTTTGAATTGAAGAAGGAGAGACCTAACGGTGAAGTAATTGGGAAGTTGATGAAACGCTTCCTATATACCGCTGGACTCACCGGAGCGATGCAGGTGGCTACGCTCATTATTATGACAAGGATTGCAACGCTATGAATACCCGTGCCAAGAAGTTACCTCCAGTCTCGGAGATCTCAGTTGTGGTTTTGGCTCTTGTGGTTGCGGGAGGAGTTTATTTAGCCGCACATCTTCCAAAACACACCTCACTTGCGTTTACAACTTTCACTGTTGTGGCCGCAGCAGTGTTAGTGCTCGTCAATCTCGTTCTGCTTACTAGGCTGACTGGATTTGCTTGGAAGACATTTTTCCAAGTAGCTAAGTGGACCTTGTTCGCTTACGCAATCTTTGCGGCGGCTTTGGAATATATCTTCGTTAAGGATGGAGTGCGCGGGAGCGTTCTCGTTTTAATGAGCGCAACGATTGTTATCTTTGCTGTGAACCTACCGATTCATTTCGGATTTACCGTAGCAAGGTATGCAGATAATTAGAAAAAGAAATTAATCTTTAACGAAGTTCTCGCCACCACTGTAGGCGGGAGCGATATCTGCAAAGCGAGCGAAGTGAAGTTGTGCCGCTACTGTTATGGTGCGAGTAGGACCATTGCGGTGCTTAGCAACAATGAGATCGGCCTCACCGGAGCGATTCTGGTTGTCATATAAATCATCACGGTGCAACAAAATAACCATATCGGCATCTTGTTCGATGGAGCCTGACTCACGAAGATCGGAGAGCATCGGCTTCTTATCAGCGCGCTGTTCTGGTGAACGGTTGAGCTGTGAGATAGCGATAATCGGAACGTTAAGTTCTTTAGCCAATAATTTAAGGTTACGCGAGAACTCTGAGACCTCTTGTTGACGGTTCTCTACCCGCTTACCTGATGTCATCAACTGCAGGTAGTCGATAACAATTAATTTGAGGTTGTGGCGCTGTTTGAGACGACGCGCCTTAGAGCGGATCTCCATAAGTGAGAGATTTGGTGAATCATCAATAAAGAGTGGGGCTTGCGAGATCTCGCCCATTCTCTTCGCTAAACGTCCCCACTCATCATCTGAGAGCGAACCCGAGCGAATATTGTTAAGACCAACTTTTGCCTCTGCCGAGAGCATGCGCATCGTGATCTCAGAGCGGCTCATTTCAAGTGAGAAGATAACTGAGGTATCCCCGTTGTGAATTGAGGCATGTCTTGCGATATCGAGTCCGAGAGTTGATTTACCAACCGCAGGGCGCGCTGCTAGGACAATCATGTTGCCAGGGTGGAAACCATTGGTGAGAGCATCGAGATCACGAAAGCCGCTCTTCACGCCCTCATCTGCAACACCAGAGGAGATAGCCTCAATCTCATCAAGCGCTGCCGGGAGTAGCTCAGAGAGTTGGATGTAATCCTCACTCATGCGTGACTCGGTTACTTGATAAACCTCAGCTTGTGCGGCATCCACTGCATCATCGACATCACCAGACTCTGAGTAACCAATCTGAACAATCTTTGTGCCAGCTTCAACAAGGCGACGCAAGATCGCGCGATCACGAACAATCCGTGCGTAGTAACCTGCATTGGCAGCTGTTGGCACTGAGGAGATAAGTGTGTGGAGATATGGCGCGCCACCTGCACGCGCAATATCACCACGCTTCGTTAACTCGGCTGAGACGGTCACTGGATCGGCAGGATCGCCACGGCCATATAGATCAAGAATGGCATCGTAGATAAGTTCATGTGCCGGACGATAGAAATCACGCTCTTTGATAATTTCTACAACATCGGCGATCGCATCTTTGGAGAGGAGCATTCCGCCAAGCACCGATTGTTCGGCGACTAAATCTTGCGGTGGAGTTCTCTCGAATTCAATAGGTCGAGCCGGCAGACTGTTACTCCCTCGATTTGGAAGTTCAGCGATGCTCATGCCCGTATCTTCTTATGGAGCGCTGACATTCCCTACTTTCGCCTCAGACCATGTGTACCTTGATGTGGGTAAGCAAAGTTTTGCTGGGGATAACCTGAATTTCTATGTGGAGCGGTTGTGGGTAACTCACCCTGGACTGGGGATAGTTCTGTGAGTTTGAGCTAATTCACGCTCAAAATCGAGATTTGGGCTGGGGATAAAGATAAATTTCGCCATCTCAATTAATGAGAAAACCCCACCTAGCGAGCTAGATGGGGTCGACTCGAACTAGCAGTTAAGCAGCAACTACCTGGACCTGGATATTTGCAGCAACCTGAGCATGGAGGGTGACTTTGGCGGTGTAATTGCCAAGCTTCTTCATGACTGGTGCCTTCAGGCGATGGCGATCAATATCGATACCAACTGAAGATTTGATCGCAGCGATCAGATCTTTCTCGGTGACTGATCCGAAGAGTGAACCGGTTCCGCCAACCTTGGCTTTAACAACGATTGGAGCTTGCTCCAAAGATGTCTTGATCTCACGAGCGTGATCGAGATCGCGGATCTCACGTGCGCTACGTGCGCGACGGATTCCTTCGATCTGCTTCTCTCCGCCCAGTGACCATGCGATTGCATTGCCATTTGGAAGTAGGAAATTGCGAGCGTAACCATCTTTAACAGTTACAACATCTCCGGCCTGACCTAGCCCGGCAACTTCGCGAGTAAGGATGAGTTTCATATGTATATCCTCCCCCTATCTTGCTGTTGAGGTGTAAGGCAAGAGCGCCATTTCGCGGGAGTTCTTTACCGCGGCGGCAATTGCACGTTGATGTTGGGTGCATGCACCCGTTACTCGGCGAGCGCGGATCTTGCCGCGATCAGAGATGAACTTACGAAGTGTTGCGATGTCCTTATAGTCAATATAAGAGACTTTCTGTTGGCAGAAAGAACATGGCTTCTTCTTAAATTTCTTTAAAGCCGCAGCCGACATCTTTGGCGCGACCTTCTTTGGCTTTAAGGTCTTATTACTTCTTGCTCCCACTGTGGTGCTCCTTTATGAGGGCCCTGTTATATAAACAGGAATGGTTGTTATTAAATGGTTTAGAAAGGTGGCTGATCGTCAGATGCTCCCGTTGCCCAGCCGCCGCCTACTGGCGCTGCTGAC
>CAIMBV010000249.1 GCA_903839355.1 uncultured Actinomycetes bacterium | reverse complement strand
TGGGGTGGCTGCGCTCCATATCGCGCTTCACTTCGTCAATAGTGGAGAGTTGATCGATGGTCTCTACATAAGGGAAGGCGGCTTCCAACTCACGTTGCCACGAAGTATCTTGCGAGAAGGCAAAACCTGGAGCGCTCATGCGAGCGGCATACAGTTGGATTAATTCAGCAGCAATCTGCTTAACCGCTTTACGAGCCTTGCGCTTGGTGTTCTGCCAATCCGCGCCACCAATTCGATGCACGGTTGGCGCCTCACCGCCAACATACTTTGTGACCTGCTCCAGAGTATCTGTTGGCACAAAGAGGCGATCGCCCGGCTGTCCTCTCTTCGAAGAGGCGTACTCAATTACTAGATACTCGCGTGAGACTCCTGCAACTGTTCGAGCGACAAGTTCTATATACCGTCCAACTCCATGTTGCTCATGCACAACGTAATCGCCGGGCTTGAGCTCCAAAGGATCAATCGCCTTCTTGCGACGTGATGGCATACGCGCTTGGTCCTTATTGGAACTGCGCACACCCGTAATATCTTTCTCAGTTATAAGTGCGCTCTTAAATTCGTGGGATATGAAACCATGTTCTATTGGGGTCGCTAAAACATAAATAGCATCTCGAGTTAACCCTGACGATATGTTCTTTAGGAGGCGAACTGGTAAACCGGATTGTTGAAAGAGTTTGGCGTAGCGTTCCACTATCCCAGGTCCCGCAGCGGTAAAAATCAATAGGTAATTCTCGGTCAGCCATTCACGCAGATCCGCGACTAAGCCCTCACTCTTTCCACGATACTCAGGAATTGGAAGTAGCGAACTGACAGTTGCGCCTTCTTCAATTCCACTCGAATATGGATCAATCGAGCTCCAATGGTTTGCCCGCTCACGGAGTTGATCTAATGTGAAGTATCCACCACCAGCCAGTTCTGCCGTTAAGTTGATGGGGGCGTCAGCACCGTGTGCCGCATTGGACCACGAGGCATCGAGAAATTCTTTGTTGGTTGCTACCAAGTCAAGGGCGCGTGAATTGATCCGAGGTTCATCGACAAGAACAATCTGAAAGTTAGGAGGTAGGAGCTCAACTAAAGATGTGAGATCGTTTCGAAGCAGACCTTGCAGAGACTCCATGCCATCGACATAGATTCCCTCTGCCAACTTGGCCGTGAGCTCGGCAACTTCAGGGAAGGCGCGAGTCAGATAACGAGCCCGCTCTTTGATTTTGTCAGTCAGCAAAATTTCGCGGCAGGGATAAATAGTGACTGCACCTGTGACCGGCTCAAAGGTCCGCTGGTCGGCAACGGTGAACCAGGCAAGTTCCTCGATCTCATCACCAAAGAAATCGATCCGAAGTGGATGGTCTTGGTCTGGCAGAAAGAGATCGAGAATGCCGCCTCGAACCGCGAAATCACCTCGCCGCTCCACCAGGTCAGTGCGAGTGAAACCAAGTAGCACCAGGTGCGCCGCCAAGGATTCCATCGAGATCTCATCGCCGAGCTCTAAACTCTGAAGCGCCACCTCTTGAGGGGCGATGGGTTGAATCAAGGCCCGCACCGAGGTAACGATGACTTGGGTATCTGCCAGATGCGAGAGGACCTTTATACGCGCAGCCACGGTGTCGCTCTTGGGGCTGAGTTTCTCGTGCGGCAAGGTTTCCCATGGCGGGAGTTCAGAGACGGTGCCCTTGCCCAAATACGTATCTAGTTCATCCTTGAGTTCATCTGCCCTACGAGATGAGGGGGTGACAATGATGAGCGGGAATTCTTGGCTCCTGGCGGCAAGCAGGAGGCCGGTTGTAGAGGTTGGCGCCGCCAGATGCGCAGCGGACTGGTCGATAGAGATATCAGAGAAGGCTCGCAATAGAGCGCTCATTGATCCCCTCCTCCACGCCAAAAGCCCCCAATATCCAAGGAGATGGGGGTACGAACTAGTGGAATTCTAGCCCGCCAGAGATGGGATGATTTACCCTCGTAATCCCCGCCCCCACCGATGTGGGCAGTACCTGGTCTTTAAATGTCATTAAATTCGCGGAGGTAATGCGCGCATGAGCAATCTCGTCCCAGTTTCAACCGAGGGCAGCGATCCACAAACTTCGATCGCACGCGATGATCAAGCCTTACGCGGAGACGTTCGCAAACTCGGAGAGTTACTCGGCGAGACGTTGGTACGACAAGAGGGGCCAGAACTTCTAGAGCTCGTTGAGTCGGTACGAAAAGCGGTTCGCGAAGGTGGTGGCGAAGAGATCCTCTCTCATCTATCTGTCGAAGATAGCGTGCAGTTAGTTCGAGCATTTAGTACGTATTTTCATTTGGCAAATGTCGCCGAACAAGTTCACCGCGCCAGAGTGCTCCATGATGAGCGTGAGGCGAGTGGCTCTTGGATCTCACGAGCGGTTGACCGAATCATCGAAGTCCAGAAGAGCGGACATGAGTTCACTCAATCAGATTTACAAAGTTGGATGGATGAGTTCTCGGTTCGCCCCGTCTTTACTGCTCACCCAACCGAAGCTGCGCGTCGATCAGTGCTCAGCAAACTTGGAACGATCGCCGACCTCCTCGACGATAAAAAGGATTCGGTCCGCGAACGGCGTATGGCAGAGACCGTTGATTTGCTTTGGCAGACCGATGAGTTGCGCCTGGGTCGTCCAGAGCCACTCGATGAAGCTGTTAATGCTTTGTATTATCTAGATGATCTCTTTGCAATGACCGTTCCTGAAGTCCTCGATGATTTCGCACGTGAACTTTCGCGCCTTGGAGTAACAATCTCTCCCACGTCGCGTCCGCTCTCTTTCGGAACCTGGATTGGTGGCGATAGAGATGGAAATCCAAATATCACTGCATCGGTAACTCGCGATGCAATTATTCTGCAAATTGGTCACTTCATTCGCGCCATGTTGGCAGCGCTAGATCCACTCCGGCAGGCTCTCTCAGTCTCCACCAGGATTGCTGGCGCCTCACCAGCACTCGAAGAGTCCGTCGCTCGCGATTTGGAGAATCTGCCAGAGATCGAGGCACGCTTCCGTCGACTCAATGTTGAAGAGCCTTATCGCCTCAAAGCAACAGCTATTCGCCATCGACTGATCTTGACCCAAAGAAGGCATGCGGCTGGCACTGATCATCAGCCGGGACGCGACTATGACAACACCGCGGATCTACTTGCCGATCTCACCCTTATGCGCGACTCATTACTTGCACACAAAGGTGAACTGATCGCTCATGGCTTGCTGGAGCGCGTCATTCGCGCGGTATCGAGTTTTGGAATCACCCACGCGACGATGGATGTGCGAGAGCATTCTGACGCGCACCATCATGCTTTGGCGCAGATCGCGGCTAACCCATCAGCCCTAGATGCCGCCGCACAAAATACCGTCGATACATTTAGGGTGATCGATGAGCTGATCAATAAATTTGGCCCAGAGGTTATAGAGACCTACATCATCTCCATGACCAAATCACACAAGGATGTCCTTGCCGCAGTCGAACTCGGAAAATATGTGGGGCTCATTACCGATGGAAAATCAAAGGTTGGCTTCGCCCCGCTCCTTGAAACCGTCGCTGAACTTCGTGCAGCTGACACAATCTTGGACCAACTGCTCTCTGATCCTGAGTACCGCGAAATTGTTCGAAGTCGTCACGATGTTCAAGAGGTAATGCTCGGATACTCAGATTCAAATAAAGATGCCGGAATCGCAACATCCCAATGGGAGATTCACAAGGCGCAACGCAAATTGCGTGACATTGCAATCAAGCATGGCGTCAAGCTACGACTCTTCCACGGTCGTGGCGGTTCCGTCGGTCGCGGTGGCGGACCTACGTACGATGCGCTCATTGCCCTGCCATGGGGATCTATTGATGGTCAGGTGAAGATGACCGAACAGGGTGAGGTCATCTCAGATAAATATTCACTGCCCGCACTCGCTCGTGAAAATGTAGAGCTCACCTTGGCCGCAGCTCTTGAAGCGACTGTATTAAATCGCGCTCCACGTCAGAGTGCAGATGATTTAGCGCGTTGGAGCTCATGCATGGATCTGGTAAGCGATAGCGCATTTGCTCGATATCGCACCCTCATAGATCACCCCGATCTACCTGCATATTTCTACGCTTCAACTCCTGTTGAACAACTTGGTGATCTCTTCCTAGGTTCGCGTCCCTCACGTCGCCCCGATGCCTCAGGCGGCTTGGGAAGTCTGCGGGCCATTCCGTGGGTATTCGGATGGACCCAATCTCGCCAGATTGTGCCGGGTTGGTTCGGAGTTGGATCAGGACTTAAAGCTGCTCGCGAGGCGGGTCAAGCACCAGTGCTGACCGCAATGTTGAAGGATTGGCATTTCTTCCGCACATTTATTTCTAACGTTGAGATGACCTTGGCGAAGACCGATCTCGATATGGCGAGCAAGTATGTAGAGCGTTTAGTAGATCCTTCGCTCCATCACTTCCTTGAGACCATCGAAGAGGAGTTCAACCTAACTCGTAGCGAGATCATGCTCTTAACCCAGAAGGATGAGATCCTCGGAGATCAACCAATCTTGGCTAGAACCCTCGGCATACGTGATGCCTATCTGGCCCCGCTCCACCTGCTTCAGATCTCGCTTTTGGAGCGCGTTCGCAAAGGTGAAAGCCCTGATGCGACTATCCGTCGGGCTCTCTTGCTCACTATAAATGGCGTCGCCGCCGGGCTGCGTAATACAGGGTGATTAAGCCTGATTAGCAGCGCCGTGACAGCGCTTGTACTTGCGTCCTGAGCCACACGGGCAAGGAGCATTCTTAGGTGTCCCGCCGCTCTGCACAGTTGAGCCATCCTCATCGGCCGCTGAATAACGTAACTGGCTGACCTCTGGTTGCTCTGGGGTTTCTAAACCAGCAGCGGCGATAACTGGTGCCCCGTTCTCATCGGTTGCCTCTACATTAACCTCAACATGGAAGAGAAGACCAACGAGCTCTTCTTTAATGCCATCCATCATCGCGGCGAACAACTCATAACCTTCACGTTGATATTCAACGAGCGGATCGCGTTGCGCCATCGCGCGCAACCCAATTCCCTCTTGTAGGTAATCCATCTCGTAGAGATGCTCACGCCACTTGCGATCAAGGACTGAGAGGAGAACTTTGCGTTCAAGTTCACGAGTTACTTCCGGAGTCAATGACTCTTCACGAGCCTTGTACTGCGCGGTTGCGTCATCCAACACTCGATTGAGAATGAAGTCAGCATCAAGATTTGCGACTCCGCCAACTTCTGCTGCAAGAGATTCAGGTGAGACCATCGCAGGGTAGAGAACGCGCAAGGCGGTAAATAGCGTTTCGAGATCCCATTGCTCTGGGTAGCCTTCAGCGGTGGCACCTTGGACATATGCAGTCAGAGTATCTCGCATGAAATTCTGTACTTGCTCGCTGATATCAGCGCCTTCAAGAACTTCACGACGCTCTGAGTAAATAACGGTACGTTGACGATTCATGACATCGTCATACTTCAAAACATTCTTACGCATTTCAAAGTTGAGTGACTCTACTTGAGTCTGCGCCGAACGAATTGCGTTAGAGACCATCTTTGATTCGATAGGTACATCGTCAGCGATACCAGCGGCACCTAAGAAACGTTCGACCAGTCCGGAGTTAAAACGGCGCATTAAGTCATCTTGGAGGGAGAGATAGAAACGTGACTCTCCAGGATCTCCTTGGCGACCAGAACGTCCGCGCAACTGGTTGTCGATACGCCGTGATTCATGGCGCTCGGTACCGAGGACGTATAAGCCACCAGCGGCAACAACTGTCTCATGCTCTAAGGCAACCGCCGCTTTCTGCTTGGAAATCTCAGCGGGCCAAGCAGCCTCGTACTCCTCTGGATTTTCAGCGGGGTTCAAACCGCGACGTTGCAATTCGAAGTCAGCCATAAATTCTGGATTTCCACCGAGCATGATGTCGGTACCGCGACCAGCCATATTGGTAGCAACCGTGACGGCGCCGATTGTGCCGGCGCGAGCAATAACAGCTGCTTCACGCTCGTGTTGCTTTGCATTCAATACCTCGTGTTTGATGCCACGACGAGTGAGGACCGCGGAGAGCTCCTCAGATTTCTCAACGGAGACGGTTCCAACCAATACTGGCTGACCCGCCTTGTGGCGCTTCACAATATCCTCGGCTACAGCTAAGAATTTTGCCGCCTCAGTCTTGTATATGAGGTCAGGAGAATCGAGGCGAGCCGTTGGCTTATTGGTTGGAATTGGAATAACACCGAGCTTGTAGATCTGCATAAATTCTGCAGCCTCTGTCATTGCAGTACCGGTCATACCAGATAGCTTTGAATAAAGACGGAAATAATTCTGCAAAGTGATTGTCGCAAGGGTCTGATTCTCATCTTTGATCTCGATGCGCTCTTTTGCCTCGAGCGCTTGGTGGAGACCTTCAGAGTAACGGCGACCCGAAAGCATGCGACCAGTGTGTTCATCAACAATGAGGAGTTCACCGTTCATGACAACATAATCCTTGTCGCGCTTAAAAAGTTCCTTAGCGCGGATGCCGTTGTTGAGGTAGCCGATAAGAGGGGTATTTACCGCTTCGTAGAGATTTTCGATTCCGAGAATCTGCTCTACTTTGGTGACACCTTCTTCAAGTATGGAGACGGTCTTCTTCTTCTCATCGATCTCATAGTGAAGATCGCGCTGCAATTGGCCACAAATGTTTGCAAACTCGACGTACCACTTGGTTGCCTTGTCGGCAGGACCACTAATGATCAGCGGGGTTCTAGCCTCGTCAATCAAAATCGAGTCAACCTCATCGACGATGGCAAAGTTATGTTCGCGTTGGACACAATCTTCCAGCGACCATGCCATGTTGTCGCGGAGGTAGTCGAAACCAAATTCATTATTTGTTCCATAGGTAATGTCAGCTGCATACGCTTCACGGCGTTCTGCAGGCGTCATACTGGCGAGAATGACACCAACCTTGAGACCGAGGAAACGGTGAACGCGTCCCATCCATTCGCTGTCGCGCTCAGCGAGGTAGTCGTTAGTTGTGACTACGTGAACGCCTTTGCCGGTTAGAGCGTTGAGATAGGCAGGAAGGGTTGAGACCAAGGTCTTACCTTCGCCAGTCCGCATTTCGGCGATATTTCCGAGGTGAAGTGCAGCTCCGCCCATGATCTGGACGTCGTAGTGACGCTGTCCCAGGGTTCGCATGGCTGCCTGGCGCACAGTTGCAAAGGCTTCAGGGAGCAAGGAATCTAGATCCTCGCCTGCCTGCAGACGATCTCTAAACTTCTGAGTTTGGGAGCGGAGTTCTTCATCGCTCATGGCGGCAACCTTGGTCTCCCAAGAATTAACCTCTGTCGCGATCTTCTCTAGGTTTCGAACCGCACGACCTTCGCCAGCGCGAAGAATTTTATCTAGAACAGCCACGAACCCTCTTTTCAGAAACTCTTATCATCTACTAGCCCCCTATCGTATTAGGAAAAAAGACGGGGTGAGACCCCGGCGGTCAGCACCCCTGCCGGCCGCAAACCGGCCTGCCTAAGCGCGCGAATCCCCTCCCGCACCGAACTACCTGTCGTGAGCAGATCATCAACCAGGTAGAGATCTGCCTGCTCGGCTAGATCGCTGTTTTTTGTGACGGAGTAGGCACCTTGAACATTGGCCTCTCTCTGCTCACGATTGAGATTGGTTTGATCGGCAACTTTTCGATTAACTACCAAAACCTCCTGTATGGCTACCGAGCCCTTCTGTGAAGGCGGCAAATTCTTCATCATGTGGCGTGCCAGTAGATAGGCATGGCGATATCCGCGAGTTCGATTTGCGCTCTTACTTGAGGGTACCGGAACGAGGATTACGCGCTCTCGCACTTCAGACTCATTCCGTGCTCGCATAAATGATTCAACAAGGAGCTCTGCGAGAAAATTCCGTGCCGGCGCAATGTGTTTCTCTTTCGCCAGCAAGATCAGTTCAGAGAGCCCATCCCCATACAGTGCGCCCGCCCATACTGGGATATCTGAAATGAAGAGATTTCTGTGGTTTCTGCCAATTTTAATCCTGCACTCGCTGCAGATATCTAATCCCGGGAGGTTACAAAGAAGACAACTTGAGGGAAATAAGAGTTGCGAGATGGCGCCCATTGCAGCAATTCTGCAGAGATTTATATGTCATCCTCATCAAATGCTAAGAAAGATGTGGAAGTTTCAATGCTGGGGTTTACTGGGATCGGCTCACCCTGTAACGGGATTCCGGGTGCAAGCGGAATTGTTACAACGAAGTTTGCTCCCTTCCCTGGAGCGCCCCATGCCTTGAGAGTTCCTTGATGCAACTTCGCATCGTCGAGTGCAATCGAAAGACCTAACCCCGTGCCACCGCGCAGACGCGATCGTGAGGGATCCGCCCGCCAGAACCGATCAAACAATCTCTCGGATTCGCGTTCAGTAAAACCGATTCCATAATCGCGCACACCAACCGCAAATTCGCGTTCGCTCTGCCTTATAGTTATATCGATGCCTTTGCCCTCGCTGTGATCAATTGCATTGGAGATCAAATTCCGCAAAATTCGCTCTATGCGGCGCGGGTCGACCATGGCGACCACCGCACCGTCGGAGAAGTCGGTGCGAATATCGCCCACATTTCCCATATGGAGTTGGTCGATGGTCTGAATGACCAAATCCTTAATATCTGTCTCTTTGAGTTCCAATATAGATGCAGATGCATCGAATCGGCTCACCTCAAGTAGGTCGGTGAGCAATGATTCAAAGCGAGCTATCTGAGATTGCAACAACTCCGCACTACGAGCTGCCGCTGGATCCATCTTCCCCTTGCTCTCCGCAATTACTTCTGATGCCATGCGGATAGTGGTGAGCGGCGTGCGCAGCTCATGCGAGACATCGGAGACAAATCGTTGCTGTAATCGCGAGAGATTTTCAAGTCTTGAGATCTGCTGTTGCATAGATACCGCCATCTCGTTGAACGAGATAGCAAGGCGGGCCATTTCATCTTGACCACTCACATGCATTCTTCGATTCAGATCTCCAGCAGTTAATTGCTCCGCAATCTCAGCAGCGTCGCACACTGGATTAATCGCTTGCCGAATCACGTACCAAGAGATTCCGCCGATCATAAAGACCAATAAGAATCCG